>CADBEA010000001.1 GCA_902793635.1 uncultured Erysipelotrichaceae bacterium
AATTTCGAACCGCCGTATACCGAACGGTACGTACGGTGGTGTGAGAGGTCGGGGCTAAGTAAAGGAGGAACCTTTACTTAGTTCCTCCTACTCGATTTTATGAAGAAGAATAAAGCCCCGTATCAGCAGCGATACGGGGCTTAAGAATAACCTGTTTTGGATAATTAGCTGGCAGCAGAGACCTTGGAGTCGACATGCATACCCATACCGGCTGTATGAGAGGAAACCTCAGAAGCCAGATACAGAACAGCATTGGCAACTTCTTCCGGCTTGGCATATCTCTTGTCCATCGCATACTGTCCGGCAAGCATAGCCATTGCTTCTTCGTGAGTCATTGTGTCACCGAAGAAGTCTTTTTCGATACGCAGCATCATCGGCGTATCAACCGGACCCGGGCAAACATAGTTGACATGAACGCCAACCGGACCGAGCTCGAGAGCGATGCACTTTGTCAGACCGGCAACAGCATACTTGGATGATACATAAGCGCTGTTTCCTGCTGTCGGTTCATAAGCTGCTGCGGAAGCAACGACAACTACGGAACCGGACTTCTTTTCGATCAGTGTAGGTGCGGCATACTTCATTGTCAGCATGACTGCGAAGACGTTGAGCATGTATGTCTGTTCAAACAGATCGAGAGTCATATCCTGAACAGGATGAGCCTTTCCTTCATAACCTGCATTCGGAACGACGATATCGATTGTGCCGAAATGTGCTTTGGCGTTTTCGACGAAATTCTTGATATCTTCTTCTTTGTTTAAGTCTGCTACAAAACCTGCCACCTGGCCTTCAGCTGCATCAAGAGTCGGCAGCAGAGCGTCGATCTTGGTCTGGCTGGTGGAAGAAAAGGCAACCTTGGCACCTTCGCTCAGGAAGCCCTTAACAATTGCTGTACCAATTCCGCCTGTACCGCCTGTTACTAATACAACCTTGTCTTTTAATTTAAGATCCATAAATTATGAATTCCTTTCTCTAAGGCAATATTTGTTTTTGCCACTAAAAATTATACATCACTAACCTGATGTAGAAAAGACATATGATAACCAGGTCAGTGGAGTTTGGTTGTTGTCCAGACTCATGCATTACAGTTCTTTGTGATACAGAAGGGTCAGAGTTTTCTGTCTCAGACAACTGATTCAGAACTGTATTAGCCCTTGTTCACTGTCAGAAGTATCTAGTATGCTGTAGATGCAAAGGCGTCCGCATGCATGACGGATGCAGGAAACGGAGAATATATGATCGGAAGACAGACCATCACAACAACAAAAGCGTTCTCACTGGATGAACTGTACAGTTTTATGGAGGAACACTGGAACACGGAAGAATACAATCAGTTTGAACGCGGCAGACCAAACCCGCTGAGTGCCGAAGAATATATTATGTTACCGGCGACACCGCGCTTTCTGGTGCTCGTTTACAGCCGGGCGGCAGGCGGCCTTTTCAGCAAGGATAACAAGGTGATCCTGACAACTGCCAATACACCGGAAGGAATTTCGGAATCGCTGATCCGCGGCATTCCGACCAGCAATATCATTTTCGGCGGCATACAGATCAGCAGTTCCATGTCCACGGAGAAAGAACGCAAAGGCCCTGCCGAAGACATTCTGCAGATGTATACAGAGTATATGCAGAAACTGCTTGGAGAAGCGGGATATCTGAAATAACGAATCATGAGCTGGTCGTTGACCGGCTTTTCTTATACTGCATTTAAAAAATCCGGAAGCGATTTAGCAGAATAATATAATAACTGCTAAACTGAAAATATCCTTTAAAACAGGCGTTTTTCGACATTTTTGCAATAAGTTCAACAGAATATTTAAAAACTTTTAGCACTTAACAGTTGACAGTGCTAAAAATCTGAGTATAACTATAGGTGAAAGGTGAATGAACCTTAATGGAGGTATTCAAGATGAAATACAACGTAGCAAGAAACAATGATTTATTTGATGATTTATTTGACAACATGTTCAGAGCACCGGTATTCGGCGGACAGTCACTGATGAAGACAGATGTCCGTGAGAAGGACGGAAAATATATTCTCGATGTTGAAATGCCGGGCTACAAGAAGGAAGACGTCAAGATCTCCCTGTACAACGGCACACTGACAGTCAGTGCTGAACGTCATTCTTCCAATGAGGAAAAGGATGATGCCGGCCGCATGATCAGACAGGAACGTTACTCCGGCAACTGCTCCAGAAGCTTCTATGTCGGTGACGGCATCAAGGACACAGATGTCCATGCGTCTTTCAATGACGGTATCCTGAAGATCGAACTGCCGACCGAGCAGAAGAAAGAGGAAGAAGAGAAGAAATTCATCGATATCTTCTGATCAGATAAACAACAGAAAAGCCTTCGGGCTTTTTCTTTTTGCCCGCTAAGAAAAGATGCCCGCGCAGGCAGGCATCTGATCGGTAACTGTGATTTACATGAACTGACAGACTATTTGAGTTCGATGTCACCGGATTTGCTGGTGAGGTCAAGACGGCCGCTGCCCTGACCGACATGTACAGTCTGGCGGCTTTCCTGATAAAGAGGAACTTTGGCCTTTACCTTGATACTGCCGCTGGATGTCTGCAGAGTGCCCTGATAGTCATCATGATACGGACGGCAGGTGATGTCACCGGAAAGGCTGGAGGCCTCAACTGTATCAAACGGACTGAGCAGGTCGAGGTCTACGTCACCGGAAGTCGTTCTGGCATTGACGAGACGGGCAGTGCTGTGTGCTTCAATGTCACCTGAAACGGTATGGGCACTGACGGAATTGCCGTCCAGATTCCGGATATCGATATCGCCGGATACGGTTCCGCAGTCGGCTGAACCGGTGCTGCGCTTGACGTCGATGTCACCGGACACGGCGGACAGATTCATATCCGCACAGCCGCTGTTTTCAACTTTGATATCACCGGATACGGCGGAAAGATGAATGTGGCGGCAGTCAGCGGAATAAATCTTGATATCACCGCTGCGGGTTTCCGCGTTCATTTCTTCCAGCGTCAGATTCTGCATATAGATATCGCCGCCGACACCGCTGACATGAACGACCTGGATTTCGGAAGGCACGGAAATATCCAGCCGGCCGTTGCCGTCAAGGACCTTGAAGAGGGCAGTATCCCCGTCTTCACCGGTATACAGTTCAGCTTTGTTGCCGAGCAACAGATGACGGGTCGGGATAAACTGATAAGCTAGTCTTTCGCCCGGTACCAGACGGACGTCGACGGAGTGTCTGGTTTCGACGTCGATCACGGTATAACTGCCGTCAAGCAGGGACATGTTTTTGAGGATCGCGTTCTGTGAGCTTTCACGGAAAGATGACAGACCGTCATTAACCGCTCTGGCGGCTTCCCGGATCGTACCGGAGAGATTCTCCGAAAGGGATCCGAGATCGATATTGATTTCCGTACGGCGGTTGTAGGATTCACGCTGTTCGTTATTCATCATACGGATGTTTTCAACAACTTCATCAACTGAGCCGAGAGTGTCGATGACTTCCGCTTCGCTGAGACCCTGGCTTTCACCTTCTGTGAAGTGTTCTTCGAACGCTTCCGTGATTTCGTCGATGAAGGCTGGTGAATAATTGCTGAGACGCTCACGCAGAGCATTAAGATATTCCTGTTTGTTCATAATAAGTTCTCCACTTTCCTGATAAACTGATTCCATTCTTCTTTCTGGCTTTCCCGGTAGGCCTGGCCTTTATCGGTGAGATGATAATATTTACGGGCGGGACCGCCGGAGGATTCCACCAGATAGGTTTCCACATAGTCATTGTCTTTGAGGCGCTTGAGGATCAGATAGAGCGTTCCGGCTTTAACGGAGAGTTCCTTGGAAATGACTTCCGTCAGCTCATATCCGTAACGGTCTTCCTTTTTCAGCTGTGACAGTACACACAGCTCAAGGGCGCCTTTTCTAAACTGAGCATCCATATTCAGGTATTCTTCCTTTCTGAGAACACTGTATCACATACTATTCAGCAATGCAATATAGTGAAATGGAAAAATGTTCTGTTTATATTTAAGTTATGCTGAGAAGGGCAGTAATTGAAGACTGTGAACAGATCCGTCATCTGATGGAAATACTGGAAGACAGAGAATTTCCGTCCGATTCTTTTCGTCAGGTCTTCAGTGAACAACTGTCACATGACAGATATGTCTGTCTTGTCTATACGGAAGACGAAAAGATCATCGGTGCTTTGAACATGCGGATCGAAGCCCAGCTGCATCATCAGAATAAAGTAGCCCAGATCATGGAACTGGTCGTTGAACCGTCATACCGCTGCCATGGTATTGGTTCAGCGCTTTTTCAGGCTGCTGAGCAGATCGCGAAAGAGCAGGGCTGTGAACAGATCGAACTTGAAACTTCATCATGGCGGAAAAGAGCACATTCCTTCTACGAAAGAAAAGGGATGATCTGCGACCATTTATATTACCGGAAACCAACAGAATAGATCGGAGAGGTTATGTTGTTAAGTTACGAAGGAATATTCTTTGAAGGAGAAGCTGATAAACTGATACATTCTTTGGAAAAGGAACAGCTGCCGACGGTCAATGACATCATTCACTGTACATTTAAATATCATCCGAGTGAGGATCAGATCTTTGATCAGATCGTCGGAAAGGAAGTGACGGTGCTGCTGACGGGATACGGATATGACGGGAAAAACAGCGGCTTTGAACTGCGGCTGCCGGAAGAGATCATGCCGTATTACATCAATTACAATGATGAAAATCCCCGGGAACTGAACAAACCGCATATTACGGCTTCTTTGACGGAAGACAGTAAAGCTTCCCGAACAAAGAACCTGCATTTTGAACCTCTGCCCGAACCGGTTGCCGTAACCGGCCGATTTGGATACTGGATCAAGGATGACGGCCGTGAGTATCTTTCTTACGAACCATATAAATCAGCAGACTGAGCATGATCCGCGCTGTATATTCATATTGAAAAACGATCTCTGTCAGTGAACAGGGATCGTTTCTGTTTACAGATACTGTTTGGTAAGACCTTATAATGTCCGCTTCGGATCGATCGTCAGAGTATTGTCTTTGCGGGAATAACGGAAAACATCCCGGCAGAAGAGAAGATACGGTGACTGGCTGCGGTTTGTTTCAAACATCTGGCGAGCCTGGGTGAGCATCTTGCCCGGCAGGAACAGATCGTTGGCTTTGGTTATGAAAACGATGTCCTTGGTCGGTACGCTGATCAGGAGGTCGTCACCCAGTTCCTCGGCGGTCTGCTGGAACAGTTCCGGGAACAGCAGTGACTCCGCTTCGAAATCACCGCCGGCCAGGAAGCCGTAAACACCTTTGACCTTTGATTCAGTTAACTTGTAATGCACGTTCGCCGCCATATTCGCAAAGGCGGCCTTCTGCAGTTCCTGCATATCCAGACCTTCCGGCAGACTGTCATATGTCAGATATGTAAAGGCATTTCCGACATCCTGCATGAAAAGATAGACAAAACTGTCCATATAGCGGTACATCGGTATATTGCGGTAATCCGGAGATTTTTCATTGACTGCCAGCAGCGAGACTTCTTCCAGCGGATTTTCCGACCAGTTCTTTTTCAGGCGGACATAGACTTTGGACGGATCAAAGACAAAATCGTCGCTGAAACCGTCGTCCCATTCTTTGTCTTCATCCGGATGCGTCCATTCCAGATCACAGGGATCATTGTGTTTCTTCAGATATGCCTGGATCTTTTTCAGGAAGTTCAGACCGTACTGGCTGTAGGGATATTCGGCAACGACACGGATCACACAGCGGCAGCCGGGGTGGGCTTCCTCTGCCTGACCGCTGATGACATAGCCGAGATAATCGCTGATCTTTTCCTGCATGGCCTGGGCATGGGACTGGCGCACGGCATAGTTCCAGGGCAGATCATCCGTGATGATCAGAACATGGCGATTGTCTTCCACCATGGTAAAGTCAATGACGCCGCGGTCGCTGATCGATGACATAGGCATTACCTCCCAAAAGTGTTCATCTACTATCATACTGAAAAAAACCCATCTTGTGGGGATGGGTTTACAGCAATGGCATATTGTTCGCGGTACAGATCTCCATCATTTCTTCCGGCCAGATGGATGCCTGCACTTCACCGATATGGGCTTTGTTCAGTAACAGCATGCACAGTCTGGACTGGCCGATACCGCCGCCGATCGTATACGGCAGTTCCTGGTTCTGCACCATTTTGTGATACGGCAGGATAAGACGGCCTTCACAATGGGAAGCCTGACACTGGGTGATGATGGATTTCTCGTCAACACGGATACCCATCGAGGTGATCTCCAGTGCTCTTTCCAGAGACGGCAGCCAGAACAGCATGTCACCGTTCAGATCCCAGTCATCATAGTCCGGTGCTCTGCCGTCATGCGGACGGCCGCTGCGCTTCAGCGGTTTACCGATCTGGGTGATGAAGACACACTTCTTTTCTTTGGTGATGAGGTCTTCCCGTTCCTTCGGTGTCAGATCCGGATACATGTCTTCCAGTTCCTGGGAGGAAATGAAGAAGACATCGTCCGCCAGATGACAGACAGCCTGCGGATACTTGTACCAGACCTCATGTTCCATGTGCTTGATGACCTTGAAGATCTCGCGGGCGGTTTCTTCCAGTGTCGCCATGGTGCGCTCATCCTTGGTAATGACTTTTTCCCAGTCCCACTGGTCAACGTAGACGGAATGCAGGTTGTCGAGAAGTTCGTCACGGCGGATCGCGTTCATATTGGTATACAGTCCTTCATGGACATTGAAATGGTATTTCTTCAGGGCTACACGTTTCCATTTGGCCAGCGACTGCACGACTTCGATGCGTTCGCCCGGCATTTCCTGAATGTCAAAGGAGACAGGACGCTCGATGCCGTTCAGGTTGTCGTTGAGACCAGAACTGCGGGGAACGAACAGCGGCGCACTGATACGGGTCAGGCCGAGTTCCTTGCCGAATTCTTTCTGGAAGGTGTCACGGATGTATTTGATAGCTTCCTGGGTGTCACGGACAGACAGAACGGGATCATAGTTTACCGGAATCTGTACTTTCATAATAAATGCCTCCTGTGCATAAACATGTTAAATATTCTAGCACAATTCATGATATTTAGAGCAAGATACTTGCAACGACAATTATATTGTATAAAATATAATTGTAAACACAGGAGAATTAATTATGGAAAGATATGATATCGCAATTATCGGCACCGGTCCGGCCGGACTGGAAGCAGCCATCACAGCCACAGTAAGAAACAAGAAAATCGTTCTCTTCGGCTCCAAACTCCTCAGTAATAAAATGCAGGTCGTCGATCATCCGATCAAGAACTATCTTGGTCTGCCTGAAATCACCGGCAAGGAGATGGCCGCGGCCTTCCAGAAACAGCTGGATATCCTCGGCATTGAAGTAACCGAAAAGAAGGTCACAGTTGTCTATGCCATGGGAGACTACTACAGCATGCAGCTGTCAGACGGTGAATATGCCGAAGCTGAGACAGTCATTCTGGCCACCGGTGTTGTAGCCGGCAAGCCGTATCCGGGTGAAGAAGCATACCTGGGCAGAGGCGTCAGCTACTGCGCGACGTGCGATGCGCCGCTGTACCGGCAGAAGACAGTTGCCGTCATCGGCGGCGGTGCTGATGAAGAAGCGGAAGCGGACTTCCTCGGTGAAGTATGCGAAAAGGTCTATTATTTGCCGCTGTATAAGGATGAACCGCATTTCACGCATGACAATATTGTCGTTGTAAGAGAAAAGCCGGTGGAAATCAAAGGTGCTATGAAGGTCAATGAACTTGTGACAGATCAGAATTCCTATACGGTCGACGGTGTCTTCATTCTCAGAGCAGCCCAGTTCCCGGGTCAGCTGGTGCCGGGTCTTGAAGCTGAAGGCAATGCTGTCAAAGTGGATCTGCAGATGCGGACCAATCTGCCTGGTCTCTTCGCGGCAGGTGATATTGCCGGTCAGCCGTATCAGTACATCAAAGCAGCCGGTCAGGGCAATGTCGCAGCTCTTTCCGCGGTCAGCTATATCGATGAAAAGAAACGCGCCCGGTAATTTACAAAGGAGATTGAAGGCATGAACGAATTTGAATTTGACTGCCTGCGTCTGGATCAGCAATTGTGTTTTCCATTGTATGCGGCAGCACGCAAGGTGACCGGTAAATATACGCCGTTCTTTAAGGAACTCGGTCTGACGTATACCCAGTACATTGTCTTCATGGTTCTGTGGGAAAAGGACGAGGTGACGGTCGGTGATATCTGCCGCCGGCTCTATCTTGATTCCGGAACGCTGACGCCGTTGCTGAAAAAGATGGAAGAAAAAGGCTGGCTGCAGCGGACCCGCTCCCATGCGGACGAACGGATCGTCGTTGTCACTTTGACGGAAGAGGGCAGGAAGATGAAGGAACGCTGCCAGTCAATACCGGCATCCATCAGTCAGTGTATTCATCTGAGTCCGGAAGACGCTGCAGCCCTGTATCGGATCCTGTATCAGATTCTGGAGGAAGACGAATGAACCGCGAAAAGAAGATTATCAGAACAAGTATTATCGGCATCCTGGCCAATGTATTTCTGGCTGCCTTCAAAGCGGCAGCCGGTATTCTGTCCAATTCCATCGCGGTCGTGCTGGATGCTGTAAACAACCTCAGTGACGCATTGAGCAGTGTGATCACGATCATCGGCACGAAGCTGGCTTCCCGGCCGGCGGATAAGAAACATCCTTACGGCTATGGCCGTATCGAATACCTCAGTGCCACGATCATTTCGGTAATCGTTCTCTATGCCGGTATTACATCGTTTGTCGAATCCGGCAAGAAGATCATCCATCCGGAAGCACCGGATTATTCCGCTGTCACGCTGATCGTCATCGCGGCCGGTGTGGTGGTCAAGATCATTCTCGGCACCTATGTCAAAAAAGTCGGCAAAGAGGTGGGCAGTGACGCTCTGGTCAACAGCGGCGAAGACGCCCGGCTGGACGCGGTGATTTCCGCCTCGACTCTGATCGCAGCGGTGATCTATCTGCTGTTCCACATTTCCCTCGACAGCTGGCTGGGTCTGATCATTTCCGGCGTCATTATCAAAAGCGGTATAGAGATGCTGAGAGACACGATCAGCCGGATCCTCGGCGAGCGGATCGAAGCGGATTTTTCCAAGGAACTCAAAGCGACTGTATGCTCGGTAGATGGCGCAATCGGCGCCTATGATCTGGTACTGCATGACTACGGTCCTGACCGCATGCTGGGATCGGTTCATGTTGAAGTGCCGGATTATTTCACAGCTGATCAGCTGGACAGAATGACCAGGGAAATCGAAGACCGGGTGTTCGAAGAACATCATGTGATCCTGACAGCTGTCGGCTTCTATTCCCAGAATACGAAAAACGACGAAGCTGCCGTTCTGCGGGAAAAAGTCAGGGATATTGTCATGTCCTTTGACCATGTCCTGCAGATGCATGGCTTCTACGTGGACAATACACAGAAAGTGATCCGCTTTGACGTCGTCATTGACCTCCTGGCAGATGATGTGCAGGCTGTTTATACCCAGCTTGTCACGGCTGTGCAGGAGGCTCTGCCGGATTATCAGCTGCAGATCACCCTTGACACTGATACCAGTGACTGATGCAGGCTCTGCCTGCATTTTTTATCTGAAATTTATATGAGATTTCCAACAATTCCTGACAGCAGGAAGCGGTCATTCTGTTAAGATATAAGTGGAGGAAATCATGAAAAAAATCACAACAATTATTCTGACCGGTCTGATGGCTGTTTCTCTGGCAGCCTGTGCCGGATCAGGAGCTCAGACATCCTCAGGATCTGTCTTTACAGCGGGAACTTATGAAGCTGACGGAGACGGATTTGCGGGGTCTTCCAATCCTGTTCATGTAAAGGTTACTTTTACGGACAGCACCATTGAATCCATTGAATATACTGCAACAGGTGAAACACCGACGGTCGGCGGCGCGGCGCTGCCGATGCTGGTGGAAAATGTACTGGCTGCCCAGTCGACAAAGATCGACGCGGTCGGCGGTGCCACCCTCACATCCACAGGTTTCTTCAACGCGGTCAATGATACGATCAAGCAGGCCGGCGCGGATCCGGAAAAACTGGAACCGCAGGCAGCTGCCGAAAAAGCCGAGGACGTCGAAGCGACATATGACGTTGTCGTCGTCGGTGCCGGTGGTGCCGGTATGACAGCCGCGATTACTGCAGCGCAGAATGGCAAGAAAGTCATGATCATTGAAAAAGCTGCTGTAGCAGGCGGTAACTCGAGTTACGCGACCGGCGGTATGAACGCTGCCGCGACGCATTATCAGGCCGAGCAGGGTATCGAAGACTCCGCTCAGCTGTTCTATGACGATACGATGAAGGGCGGCCACGGCATCAACAATCCGGATCTGGTCCGCACGCTGGCTGAGAATTCCTCTGCCGCGATCGACTGGCTCGATTCCATCGGTGCTCCGCTGTCCAATGTCGGACAGGCCGGCGGCGCTTCCACGAAGCGTCAGCACCGTCCGGTTGACGATGAAGGCAAGATCCTTTCTGTAGGTACATTCCTGGTAGCTCACCTCTCCGATACTGTCAACGAGATGGGCATTGACACCATCTTCTCGGCACGTGTCGATGAGATCCTGATGGAAGAAGGCAAGGCAGTCGGTGTCCACGCAGTCGGCGCTGACGGCAACCAGATCGTCATCCATGCCAACTCGGTAGTCATCACGACCGGCGGTTTCGGATCCAATCCGGAAATGATCGTCAAATATCGTCCTGATCTGGAAGGCTATGTATCCACCAACGCACCGACGATCACCGGTGATGCGATTCCGTTCCTGCAGGCAGTCAACGCGGATTTCGTTGATCTCGAACAGATCCAGATCCATCCGACAGTTGTTCAGGCAGACGGCTCGCTGATATCCGAATCCCTGCGCGGTGACGGTGCTATCCTGATCAACTCCGAAGGCAAACGTTTCTGCAACGAGATCCTGACCCGTGACGTCGTTTCTGCCCATGTCAATGAACAGCCGGGCAGCTACGCATGGCTGATCGTTGACCAGAAAATGTTCGACGCATCCAACGTTATTGCCAAGTACCTCGACAGAGGTCTGATGACAAAGTGTGAAACAGTCGAAGATCTGGCCAAGCTGATGGAAGTCGATGCCGGAACACTGCAGGAAACACTGGCCACATGGACAGCAGCCTGCGCGGCTCAGAACGATGCTGAATTCGGCCGTGAAGCATTTGACGCTCTGCTCTCCGATCTGTCCGCTGCGCCGTATTACGCAGTCAAGATCGCGCCGGGTATCCATCACTGCATGGGCGGCGTCAAGATCAATACCAACGCTGAAGTCATTGACCGGGAAGGAAATGTCATTCCGGGTCTGTACGCAGCTGGTGAAGTTACCGGTGGTGTCCACGGCGGCAACCGTCTGGGCGGCAACGCTGTCGCAGACTTCGTCGTCTTCGGCCGTATCGCCGGCGAAAACGCATCCAAATAACACTGACTGAGAAGGCCGGACAAATGTCCGGCTTTTTCTTTTGGTCTGTTTTATGGGACAATAAGGGCATCATGAAAAAAGCGCTGCCGATCCTTCTTTCCCTGTTATTGTTCAGTTCTGCTTCTCAGGAAAAACCAATGTCCTCAGAAGGTTCTTTTATCTGGCACCTGGCACCGGACGGCACATATCAGGCCGGCGGTGCGGTTTCCTTACGGGATGACAGCGGCATGCGGGCTGCCTATGTCGGGCCACATGTGAATATGCCTGACTATGAACTGCAGATCACGACCGGCGGCAGCTATTGTTACAGCACACCGTATTTCTGGCAGAAGGACAGACGCTGGAAGAATGCGAAATACGGCCCTTTGAAATTCGGGCCCACCGGCTGTGTGCCGACCGCTTTGGCGATGATCATTTCCGGTATCAAGGGTTATGAGATTCTGCCGCTGGAAATTGGTGACTATCTCTATTTCGGGACAAATCAGTTCAACCGGCCTTCTGTCGGAGCCAGCGGCGCATCTTCCAGAGCAGTCGTTCTGGCAGCTGAGCATTATGGCGTCCGGTATGAACTGCTGAAAAGCTATGAAGACTTTGAAAGAGCCCTGCGGGAGGGCAAGTGTGTCTATCTGGCGGTGAATTATATCCGCGGCCTGACCCATGCCTTTGTGTGTCTGGGTTATCAGGACGGCTATACCTTTGTCAAAGACAGTGACAATTATGCCTATAACCATCTGTACAAGACGGAGGAACTCTGGGCCAGGCGTTCCCAGGATCTTTATGACAACAATGCCGGCACTCCGGCAATCGCCCTGTGGGAATAAAAAAAAGGACATTTCTGTCCTTTCAGAAACCGATCTGGATGGAACTGTCATAGCGATGAACGACTTCGTCGATCATCTTCTGATAGAAGGTGTCTTTATCCTTGAAGAGATCGGAACTGACATCCTGGAAATAGACACTGTGGATGTCCTGGAATTCACCTTCGTAGGAAGTAAAGAGGAGTTCCGCCTTTACATCTTTAATAACGATATCAACAGAATCATCCGGCTGGATGGTTTTTTCAATGGTCAGCGTGCTGGCCATGCCGGTGTTGACTTCCTCCCAGGTCGTGTCATCCACGACGTTCTGGGAATTGACCAGGTTACCCAGGGCATAGTAGCAGAGGGTGCGGCCGTTGATCCACTGGATCGGCTGAATGTTATGAGCGTGGTTGCCGATGATAATATCAGCGCCGGCGTCGGATAACTGCTGTGCCAGGTGCAGCTGTTCGTCGTTCGGATCCGGGGTATATTCATCACCCCAGTGCATGGAAACGATGACAACATCCGCTTTCTGCTTGGCGTTTCTGACCCAGTTCATCAGTTCGTCTTCGTGGCCGCGGTAGCAGTTGACCATATATTCATGACCGGGTGTTGTTTCATAACCGTTCATGCTGTAGGTCCAGGCGGTGAACGCATAGGTGATGCCGTTGACTTCGTGGACGGCGATTTCTTCCCGCTGCTGCTGCGATTCATTGGTACCGGCCGTCACGATATCCGGATACTTCTTCCAGAATTCAATTGAGTTCTCAATGCCTTCTTCACCTTTGTCGAGGGAATGGTTATTGGCGGTCGAGACAAGATTGAAACCGCGGGAAGCCATGTAGTCCCCGAACGACTGCGGGCAGTTGAAATGCGGATAGACGGTAATGCCGAGATGGTCACCGCCGAGGATCGTTTCCTGATTGTAGAACGCAAGGTCATACTGGGAAGCGGGGGCGGTGGATCCATCCATCAGATAGGACCAGTCATAGGTATCTTCACCGGTCCGGGCCTGATCGATGCATTCGATCTGAACCAGGGCGTCACCGGCGATGAACATGGTCGCGCTGGAGACGATCGGTTCCTTGCGCATCAGGACTTTCGCAGTCTTGTCGACCTGATCAGCTGTCGGTGTCTGCTTGGTATAGACCGGTGGTTCGGTGAACGAGAAGGTCTTGATCAGAAAGAAACCGAGTACGATCAGAAGAGCCGGCAGAATAACCTGGAATTCCTTGCGGAGGTGACGCTGTTTTCTTTTATTTGTCATATCAAAATATTAGCATAAGAAGGCGCAAAAGAGAGATACGGAATCATAGATGAAACAGTTTCCGGGTCAATCTGTTTATGACACCGCTGTTACATTGTATAATGCGGGTTATGGACCTCAAGAAATACATCGGCACAAAGGAGTTCTATCAGACAACCGCCCGGATCGCTGTTCCGCTGGCTCTGCAGAGTGCGCTGATGAGCTGTCAGTCAATGATCGATACCTTAATGGTTTCCTGGATCGGCAAGGTATCGGCGGTCGGTACGGCTGCCCAGATCGATACCCTTGCCAGCATGATCGCCTACGGCTGTATCGGCGGCATCAGTATTATCGCTTCCCAGTTTTTCGGTGCCGGTGATGATAAGAATCTGAAACGGTGCACCGGTCTAGGTCTCTGCCTCGTCATGACCAATGCGGTGCTCTGGATCCTTGCGGCGACGTTCTTCGGGCCGGCCATCCTGTCGTTCTACATGAAAGATCCCGCCGTTGTCTCGGACGGTCTTCTGTATCTGAATATCTCGCGGTTTACATTGCTGTTTTCCGGCTGTTCCTTTATCATTTCCAACATGTTCCGATCGACCGGCCAGCCCCGTATCGCTCTGCGGATATCGATCCTGACGACAATATGCAATATTACACTGAATTATCTGCTGATCTTCGGCTTCGGACCGATTCCGGCACTGGGTATTGAAGGTGCCGCTCTGGCAACAATGGCAGCCCAGATCATTGCCTGCATCACGCTGATATCCTATGCTTTCTATTCCCACCAGAGATTCATCGGCTCCTTCCGGGAGGTGTTCGGTTTTGATCTGAACTTTGTCAGACCGATCCTGGAAAGGATCCTGCCGCTGATCCTCAATGAAACAGCCTTCGGCTTCGGTCAGACACTGTTTGTCAAGGCGTTCGGCTATCTGGGCAAGGAACAGATGGATGCCTATTATGTCGGCAATCAGATCTTCAACCTGATGACCTTCATTATCTATGGCTACGGCAATGCCGTGCAGATTCTGCTCGGTCAGAAACTGGGCCGGGGTGAAATCGAGGAAGCCAAGCAGGAATGCCGCCAGCATATCGGTCTGGCCTTTGTCCTCTCCTGTCTGCTGGTGACCTTCCTTGTCCTCTTCGCAAGACCAATGGTTTCCCTCTTCGCCCTCAAGGATCCCTCTGTTGAAATGCTGGCGGTCACGATCGTCAGGGTCTTCGCGGTCAAGGCGTCCATGCGTCTGTATAATTTCATGATCTTCTGCATTCTGAGATCGGGCGGTGACGCGAAGGTGATCCAGTTCCTCGATTCCGGACTGGAATGGCTGGTCGGTCTGCCCTGTGCCTTCCTCTGTGTCGGTGTGCTGGGCATGCAGAATATCGCCCTGGTCCTGCTGATTACCCAGCTGGAACAGCTGGTCAGACTGGTCCTTGGCATGCGGCGGGTATACAGTTACCGTTGGGCCAATGACCTGACCCAATTGGTTTCATAGGAAAAGGATCCTTGCGGATCCTTTCTTCTGTTTATGCCATGGCTTCTTCAAACTGCGAGTTGTACAGTCTGGCATAGAAGCCGTCTTTTGCCAGCAGCTCTTCGTGAGTGCCGATTTCAACGATGTCACCATGATCCATGACCAGGATCATGTCAGCGTTGCGGATGGTGGAAAGGCGGTGGGCGATGACGAAGGAAGTTCTTCCTTTCATCAGGTTTTCCATGCCTTTCTGGATCAGGATCTCGGTTCTTGTGTCGACTGAGGAAGTGGCTTCATCAAGGATCAGGATCTTCGGATCACTGAGGAAGGCACGGGCAATGGTCAGCAGCTGTTTCTGACCCTGGGAAATGTTGGTGGATTCCTCGTTGATCTCGGTCTGATAGCCGTTTTCCAGAGTGCGGATGAAGTGGTCGACGTAGGCGGCGTCGGCTGCCTTCATGACTTCTTCATCGGTGGCATCCATGCGGCCGTAGCGGATATTGTCCATAATTGTGCCGGTATGGAGCCAGGCATCCTGCAGAACCATGCCGAAGCAGTCACGCAGGTCAGTTCTTGTCATATCCGTCGTCTTTTTGCCGTCGATGTAGATATGACCGGAATTGAGTTCATAGAAACGCATCAGCAGTTTGACGATCGTTGTTTTGCCGGCGCCGGTCGGACCGACAATGGCGACCTGGGAACCGTAATGGATATAGGCGCTGAAGTCATGAATGACTGTCTTTTCGGGATCATAGCCGAAGACGACATCTTCAAACGTGACGTTGCCTTTGATTCTGATATTGCCGTTTTCATCACGGATCGAGATCGGATGATCCGTATCCGGTGTTTCTTCCTCCTCTTCCAGGAATTCGAAGACACGTTCAGCGGCTGCCGCGGTCGCCTGCAGGATGTTCATGATCTGGGCGGTCGAGGTAATCGGCTGATTGAAGTTGCGGACATACTGGATGAATGCCTGGATATCACCGATGGCAAGACCTCTGTGGACAGCCAGCCAGCCGCCAAGCACACAGCAGCCGACATAGCCGATGTTGCCGATGAAGTTGGTGATCGGCTGCATGGCGCCGGAAATGAACTGGGCTTTCCATGCTGCGGTATAGAGCTTGTCGTTCAGATCGTTGAAGGTATTGATCGAACGCTCTTCGCCATTGAACGCCTTCATGACAATGTGGCCGCCGTACATTTCTTCAATGTGGCCGTTGACGTTGCCGAGGGTATCCTGCTGGGCTTTGAAGTATTTCTGGGAATTCATGACGACGATGGCTGCCGCAAGACCCGAGAGGGGCACGATGATCAGCGCCATCAGGGTCAGCTGCCATGATATCGACAGCATCATGTAGAGAATGCCGATAATTGTAATCAATGACGTGAATACCTGCTGGACGGACTGGTTCAGTGACTGGGATACGACGGAAACGTCATTGGTGATGCGGGAAAGCACTTCGCCGTGCGTCGTCGTATCAAAGTATTTTAATGGCAGGCGGTTGATCTTTTCGGAGATTTCCTTGCGCAGATTGTAGGTGATCTTCTGGGTGACACCGGTCATCATCCAGCCCTGGATATAGTGGAACAGGGCGGAAAGCAGATAGATGCCGAGCAGGGTATACAGGATCGAGGCAATCTTCGCGAAGTCGATGCCGCCGGTGCCGCTGTATTTGGCGGCCAGTCCCTCAGCCAGGGTCGTCGTTGCCGAACCGAGGATACGCGGACCGATAATGGAGAAAATCGTGGATCCCAGAGTGAACAGGGTAATGATCAGAATCTGCAGATAGAACGGCTTCATGTAGCGGATCAGTTTGACGATCGTACCGCGGAAGTTCTTGGCTTTATCACCGGCAACCATGCCGCGCGGGGAGCGCATGCCGGTCCGGTAATTGGTTTTTCTCTTCTCACTCATCTGGCCAGTTCCTCCTCGCTCAGCTGCGACAGAGCAATTTCCTGATAGACAGTGCAGTTCTTCATCAGTTCCGCATGGGAGCCGATGCCGGCAATGCGGCCTTCGTCAAGCACGACGATCCGATCGGCGTGCATGATCGTGCTGATGCGCTGGGCGACGATGAAGACAGTCGCTTTCGAAGCGGCGACCATCTTGTTGAGAGCCTCGCGCAGACGGGCGTCCGTCTGATAGTCCAGAGCACTGAAAGTGTCGTCAAAGATGTAGATGCCGGCATTTTTCGTCAGAGCCCGGGCAATGGAAAGACGCTGCTTCTGACCGCCCGAGACGTTTGTGCCGCCCTGTGAGATTTCTTCCTGAAGACGGTTCGGCATGCGGTCGACAAATTCCTTTGCCTGGGATACTTCGAGAGCATTCTCAATGGCTTCGTCGCTGGCATTCTCGTCGGCATAGCGGAGGTTGGACTCCACGGTGCCGGAGAACAGCACGCCTTTCTGCGGAACATAGCCGATCCGATCACGCAGTTCCTTCTGCCGCACGTCCCGGATATCCGTGTCACCGATGCGGATACTGCCTTCCGTGACATCGAAGAATCTTGGCAGCAGATTGACCAGTGTCGATTTGCCCGATCCGGTGGAACCGATGAAGGCAATGGTTTCGCCCGGTTCAGCCGTAAAGGAGATATCGCTCAGAACGTTCTGCTCAGCGTTGGGGTAACGGAAGGAAACGTGGTCGAAGATGACCGGCAGGTTTTCCTGCGGCAGGGTCTTTGGCTCGGCAGGATCAAGAATGGAAGCTTCGGTTTCCAGCACTTCAAAGATACGGTTGGCGGAAACTGCGGAGCGGGGAATCATGATGAAGATCACGGCGACGATCATGAAGGAGATCAGCACGTGTGTGGCATACTGCAGGAAGGCGAGCATGTCACCGATCTGCATTGTGCCAAGATCGATGGCGTTGGCGCCAATCCAGATGATCAGGATCGAAACGCCGCTCATCAGGAAGGTCATGGTCGGCGAAATGACGGCCAGGACACGGTTCAGGAAAATGTTCAGTTTCGTGATGTCAGTATTGGCTGTATCGAAGCGTTTTTCTTCGTTTCTCTCATTATTGAAGGCACGGATCACTAGCATGCCGGAAAGCTGTTCGCGGATGACCAGATTCAGACGGTCAACCAGCTTCTGAACGATGCGGAATTTCGGCATTGTGAACATGAAGGTAACGATCATCAGAACGATCATCAGCAGGATCGTCCAGCCCAGCACCATGGCCAGATTTTTATAGCGCAGCACCTTGAACAGGGATGTCAGTCCCATCATCGGCGCGAAGAGCACGATTCGCAGCATCATCGTCAGCACCTGCTGAACCTGCTGGACGTCATTGGTCGTACGGGTGATCAGGGAAGCGGTCGAGAAACGGGACAGTTCCTCCGAGGCGAATGATTCGACTTTGGCGAACACGTCAGCCCGCATATCCCGGGCGGCACCGGTGGCAGTGCGGCTGGCCAGGTAGCTGGAAGCGATGGCGCAGAGCGAAGCGGCCAGGGCGATGCCCAGCATGATCATGCCTTCATGGAAGATGTAGTCATTCTGGATCTTCTCGGTATCCATGCCGACTTTCGCATATTCCTTCTTCAGCATCAGGATCTGGGCAGCCTGCAGGTTTTCGGCGGTGAAATCCTTCGTTCTTTCCTGCAGCATTGTCCGCATGCCGGCTGCCGCGGCCGGATCGTTTTCAATCATCTGCCAGACCATTTCCGGATCCATCTGCATCTGGGAAGCAGCTTCCTCGCTGCTCAGAAACGACACGATCAGAAACGGATCGGAGACAGCCTTGCGGACTTCTTCACTGTCCTGTCTGAGTATATAGACACCGTCTTCGTTCTTCTCATAACTGCTGAGCAGAATCTCGGCATCATTTTTGTCAGTAAAGTACTGCATGCGGGTGAATGTCTCGGCACTGAGCGCCTGCGGCAGGGTATCATTGATGCCGCCGTACTGGATGCCGTAGGTAACGATATTGGACATGTAATCAGGCAGGGCCAGATCGAACTGGACCTGCAGAAAAACAAGGCCGATGATCATCAGCACTGAAAACCAGAACGGTTTCAGATAGCGCATTGCTTTGATCATAATGAACCTCCCTGTACTGATATCATCTTAGCAACGTTTCATATTCCTGTGAACGCACATACCTACCAATTCGCATATAATAAAGACATGACTTTATACGACCGGGATATCAGGGAACCACTCTTTCTGTGGCTGGAAGAAAAATACGGAATGGTGCGCATCATTGAGGAGAAACAGACCGGCAAGGCACGGGCGGATGCGGTGATGGTCACCGTTGACGAACTGATCGGCATTGAGATCAAAAGTGATGCTGATACCTATACCAGACTGGAAAACCAGGTGAAATACTATGACTGGTATTATGACCGCAATTATGTCGTTGTCGGCACCAGCCATGCTCAGCATATCGCCGAACATGTGCCGGCCTGGTGGGGCATCATCACGGCGGAAAGGGAAGCGGACAGGATCGACTTCTATGAAATGCGACAGCCGCAGGTGAATCCGAAGCGGAAGATGAAGCGGAAGATCACCCTGCTGTGGCGGCCGGAACTGGTCCGCATACAGAAGCGCAACCATCTGCCCGCCTACAAAGAAAAAGCGAAGAAATTCGTGCAGGAGAGGATCCTCGCAAAGATACCGGAAGAACAGCTGCACCGGGAAATTTCCCGGGAACTGTTTGAGAGGGACTATACACTGATCGAGGCGGAACTGGAGGAATACAGACAGCGGAAATGAACAGCTGCCATTTTGATGGTATGATAAGTTTGTAACACGAGAAAAAGGTAAGACCAGATGGAAGAGAATACAGCATATCTGAGGATCTACGAACAGCTGCGGGAAGAAATCACCGGCGGCATTTATCCTTATGGCCGCAAGATTCCTTCCAAGCGGAGTCTGGCTGATATGTATAACGTCAGTGTCATCACGGTGGAACACGCCCTCGCACTTCTTGCCGAGGAAGGCTACATTGAGAAGAAGGAACGCAGCGGCTGCTATGTCATCTACCGGCAGGAAGACCTGATGGATACCGGCCGCAGCCACCGGATGCGTCTGCATTATGTACCGGAAGAGGGGACATTCCCCTACAGTGTCTACGTCCGGGCAGTCCGCAAGGTCCTGAATGACTATGGTGAAGCAGTTATGCAGAGAACGGAAGGCAGCGGCTCGCTGATCCTGCGCCAGGCGATATCCGCCTATCTGCAGAGATGCCGCAGTATGCACGCGGATCCCGAACAGATTGTCATCGGCTCCGGTGCCGAGTATCTGTATGGTCTGAGTGTGCAGATGCTGGGCCGCTATCGGATCTATGGCATCGAGGATCCCTGTTATGAAAAGATCCGCCTGATCTACCGCAGCAGCGGGGTCAGACTGGACCCGCTGAAAATGGGTGAAAACGGCATTCTCAGCAGCGAACTGGAACGAACGCCGGCCTCGGTTCTGCACGTGACGCCGTACTACAGCTATCCGTCCGGCAAAAGCGCTGACGCGTCAAAACGGAATGAATATATCCGCTGGGCTTCCACGAAGAATGCCTGGCTGATCGAAGACGACTACGCTTCGGAATTTGCCGGCAATCTGAAAACCGAGAAGACACTGTTCGCCCGTGATCCGAAGGAACATGTCATTTACATCAATTCGTTTACCAGAACCATTGCCCCGTCGATCAGAATCGCCTATATGATCCTGCCGGAGACCCACAGCAAGGCTCTGCTGCAGCGCATCCAGGGACGCTCCTGCACGGTTTCCACACTGTCGCAGCTGGTGCTTGCCGAACTGCTGAACAGCGGCAGTTTTGAAAGGCATATCAACCGTCTGCGGCGGCGCAGCCGGAAGTCTAATAATATAAGGAAATAATCTGTTGCCTTTTTGAAGGTCTTTGGTATGATGATAGTGTTCTTTTTGTTTCCGGACGGAAGGAGTGCCATGACAGAAATGTTCAGACGATTCCAGCAGAAAAAAAACGACGGCCGAACAGACGGAATCTGTGCAGCGGCAGGGATTTTTTCTTACGGAAACAGAAGACAGAATCAGACTCGATAGAAAACAGCCTATGGAAGCACTCCACAGGCTGTTTTATTTGAAAGAGGAGGAAATCAGGATGAAAAAAGTAGCTGTTGTCATGGGATCTGACAGCGATCTGCCGGTTATGGCGAAGGCTGTCAAGGTTCTTGAAGAATACGGCATCCCCTATGAAGCGCATGTTTATTCCGCTCACCGCACACCGGAACAGGCGGCCGAATTCGCCGCCAATGCCCGGGCCAACGGCTTCGGTGTGATCATTGCCGGCGCCGGTATGGCTGCGGCTCTGGCCGGTGTTCTGGCCGGTCATACGACTCTGCCGGTCATTGGTGTACCGCTGAAGTCAGCAGTGCTTGACGGAGTGGACGCTTTATATTCGACCGTCATGATGCCAAGCGGCATCCCGGTTGCCACAGTTGCGATCGACGGAGCCAAGAACGCGGCGTATCTCGCTGCTGAGATCCTTGCCCTGAGTGATGACAGCCTGGCGGAAAAGATTGCGGCGGATAGGGAAAAGCAGAAGGAAAACGTTCTGAAGAAAGATGCCGGACTGGCAGCACGGCTGCAGGAATTCTGAGAAAGGATATGATATGGAAAAGAGTTACAGTGACAGCTATAAAGAAGCGGGCGTCGACGTAACAGCCGGATATCAGGCTGTTGAACTGATGAAGAAACATGTGGCCAGGACAAAGATCCCCGGTGTCATGGAAGGCATCGGTGGCTTCGGCGGTCTGTTCGCACCCCAGCTGGAAGGTTATGAAAAGCCGGTGCTGGTTTCCGGCACTGACGGTGTCGGCACCAAGGTAAAACTGGCCTTCATGCTGGATAAACATGACACGGTCGGCATCGACTGTGTTGCCATGTGCGTCAATGATATCGTATGCACCGGCGGTGCGCCGCTCTTCTTTCTGGACTATATTGCCTGCGGCAAAAACGTTCCGGAAAAGATCGCGGCAATCGTCAGCGGTGTGGCGGAAGGCTGCGTTCAGGCCGGCTGCGCGCTGGTCGGCGGTGAAACAGCCGAACATCCAGGCCTGATGGATCCGGACGAATATGATCTGGCCGGTTTCTCGGTCGGCATCGTTGACGAAAAGAAGATCCTCGACAAGACAAATGTCAAAGCCGGCGATGTCATCATCGGCCTGGCTTCCACCGGTGTGCATTCCAACGGCTTCTCACTGGTCAGAAAAGTCTTTGACATCGAAAACAGCGATGCCATTCACCAGTATGCGGAAGAACTTGGCGCGCCGCTTGGCGAAGTGCTTCTGACACCGACCCGCATCTATGTAAAACCGGTTCTTGAACTGCTGAAGCAGGTCAATGTGAAATCGATCGCCCATATTACCGGCGGCGGTTTCTATGAGAATCTGCCGCGTGCCTACGGCGAAGATCTGAACGCCGTCGTGCACAAGGGAAGCTGGGAAGTACTGCCCATCTTCAGACTGATCCAGAAAGTCGGCCAGATTCCCGAACATGATATGTACAACACCTTCAACATGGGTGTCGGCATGGCGGTGATCACCGCGGCGGAAGATGCTGAAAAGGCTATTGCCGTTCTGCAGGAAGCCGGCATCAAGGCATCCGTGATCGGTGAAATGACGGCCGGTGATCATTCCGTCGTCATCGAGGAAAACTGATATGACAAGAATAGCTGTGATGGTAAGCGGCGGCGGAACCAATCTGCAGGCACTGCTTGACGCGGCCGCGGCCGGCCGAATTCCCCATGGTGAATTTGCCCTGGTGATTGCCAGCAACCCGTCCGCCTATGCATTGGAAAGAGCGAAAAAGGCCGGCATTGAAAGCACCGTCGTCCGCCGGAAAGACTATCCGGATCAGGACAGCTTTGATCAGGCCATTGTCGATGTCCTGCATGAACATGACATTGACATGGTGATCCTGGCCGGTTATCTGAGCATTCTCGGCGGTGTCATGATCGAAGCTTACCGTGACCGCATTATCAATATTCATCCATCCCTGATCCCGAGCTTCTGCGGCAAGGGATTCTACGGCCTGAAGGTCCACGAGGCAGCCCTGGAAAGAGGCGTAAAGGTGACCGGGGCCACCGTCCATCTCGTCAATGAGATTCCTGACGGCGGCCGCATCCTGCTGCAGAAAGCAGTGGCCGTGGAAGACGGTGACACACCGGAAGTGCTGCAGAAAAGGGTAATGGAACAGGCAGAATGGATTTTACTGCCGCAGGCAGCGGAATTGCTGGCCCGGCAGCTGGAGGAGGAAAACAGATGAAAGCAGTGAATTTATTTGAGTATCTCAGCAATAACGAGTATCCGGGCCGCGGTATCGCCATCGGCAGATGCCCGTGCGGAAAGAAAATGCGGATCGCCTACTTTATCATGGGCCGCAGCGAAAACAGCCGCAACCGTGTCTTTGTCGAAGAAGGCCAGGGTATCCGTACCGAAGCCTTTGATCCTTCTAAAATGGTTGATCCGTCACTGATCATTTATTCACCGGTCCGCGTATACGGCAATACGCAGATCGTCACCAACGGCGATCAGACGGACACTGTCTATGATTTCCTGGCAGCCGGCAAATCCTTTGAGGATGCCCTGCGGACAAGAACCTTTGAGCCGGACGGACCGAACTGGACACCGCGTATCTCGGCGGTCGTCAACGGCGCCGGCTATACAATGTCGATCCTGAAGAGTGCCGACGGCAATGAAAACGCCGTGCACAGACAGTTCTTCGATTTTACCGATGAACTGCCGGGCTTCGGCCATATCATTCACACCTACCGTGAAAACGGCAGCCCGATCCCTTCCTTCGAAGGCGAACCGGTTCTCTGGGAAATGGAAAAAGAGTCGTTTGAAGACTTTTCCGATCATGTCTGGGAAGCACTGAATCCCGACAACAAAGTCTCACTGTTCACCAGATCCATCAATCTGGAAGACGGTACAATGGAAACAAGGATCTATAACAAGAACAAATAAGAGGAGGACGAAATCATGGCAAAAGAACTCGCACTGAAATATGGCTGCAACCCCAACCAGAAACCATCCCGCATCTTCATGGAAGAAGGCGAACTGCCGGTTACCGTACTGAACGGCCGGCCGGGCTATATCAACTTCATGGACGCCCTGAACAGCTGGCAGCTGGTCAAGGAACTCAAGGAAGCCACCGGTCTGCCGGCGGCTGCCAGTTTCAAGCACGTTTCGCCGGCCGGTGCCGCTGTCGGCACACCGCTGAGCGATGTTGAAAAACAGATCTATTTCACCGGCGACCAGGAACTGTCACCGATCGCCTGCGCATATGCCAAGGCAAGAGGCGCGGACCGTATGAGCTCCTATGGTGACTGGGCTGCTCTGTCTGATGTCTGTGACAAGGATACAGCGCTGCTGATCCGCAAGGAAGTTTCCGACGGCGTGATCGCCCCGGGCTATACGGAAGAAGCTCTGGAAATCCTCAGAACCAAGCGGAACGGCAACTACAATGTCGTTCAGATCGATCCGGACTATGTTCCGCAGGAAATCGAACGCAAGCAGGTGTTCGGCATTACCTTCGAACAGGGCCGCAACAATATCAAGATCGACGATTCTCTGTTCACCAATATCGTGACCGCCAACAAGGATCTGCCGGAAAGTGCCATCCGCGATCTGAAGCTGGCGCTGATCACGCTGAAATATACGCAGTCCAATTCCGTTGCCTATGCCAAGGACGGCCAGGCAATCGGTATCGGTGCCGGTCAGCAGTCACGTGTACACTGCACACGTCTGGCCGGACAGAAGGCTGACAACTGGTGGATGCGTCAGAACCCGAAAGTACTGGCTCTGCCGTTCCGTCCGGATATCAGAAGAGCTGACCGCGACAATACGATCGACGTATACATCGGCGATGAATACGAAGACGTTCTCAGAGACGGAACATGGGAACTGTTCTTCACCGAGAAGCCGGAACCGCTGACGGTCGAAGAAAAGAAAGCATGGCTGGCGAAGAACACCGGTGTCGCGCTTGGCTCCGATGCCTTCTTCCCGTTCGGCGACAATATCGAACGTGCCCATAAGAGCGGTGTCTGCTATATCGCTGAACCGGGCGGCTCGATCCGTGACGACAATGTCATCGAAACCTGCGACCGTTACGGCATTACCATGGTCTTTAACGGAGTGCGTCTGTTCCACCATTAATGGAGGCGAAAATGAAAGTTCTTGTTGTAGGTTCGGGCGGCCGTGAACATGCGGTCATTCGTAAACTGAAAGAAAATAAAACCATTGACCGCATCATCTGCGCACCCGGCAACGGCGGTATCTCCGCTGATGCCGAATGCGTGAACATCAAGGCAACTGATGTTGCGGCAATGGCTGAATACGCTGAAAAGGAAGGCGTCGATTTTGTTGTCGTGACGCCGGACGATCCGCTTGCCATGGGTATGGTCGATGCCATTGAGGCAAAGGGCATTCCCTGCTTCGGACCTTCCAAAGCGGCCGCCGTCATCGAAGCATCCAAGGTTTTTTCGAAAAACCTGATGAAGAAATACGGCATTCCGACAGCCTCCTATGAAGTATTTGAAGAAGCCGACAAGGCGCTGCAGTACATTCTGGACAAAAATGAATATCCGGCCGTCATCAAGGCTGATGGTCTGGCCCTCGGCAAAGGTGTGCTGATCGCCAAAGACGCCGCGGAAGCGGAGGAAGCCGTTAAGGAACTGATGATCGACCAGTCTTTCGGACAGGCCGGCAGCCGGGTCGTTGTCGAAGAATTCATGACCGGTCCGGAAGTATCCGTACTGGCTTTCACGGACGGCAAAGTCATTAAACCTATGGTATCCTCGATGGACCACAAGCGCGCCAATGACAACGACGAAGGTCTGAATACCGGCGGTATGGGCACCATCGCGCCCTCACCGTTCTATACGAAGGAAATCGCCGAGCAGTGCATGAAGGAAATCTTCCTGCCGACTGTCGCGGCGATGAACGCGGAAGGCAGAACCTTCAAAGGCTGCCTGTACTTCGGTCTGATGTTAACACCGAAGGGACCGCGGGTCGTTGAATACAACTGCCGCTTCGGTGATCCGGAAACCCAGGTCGTACTGCCATTGCTGAAGACGGATCTGTTCACCATTATGCAGGCCTGCCGTAACGGCAGTCTGCAGGATGTCGAAATCGAATGGTCCGAAGAAGCCTGCGCATGCGTCATCGAGGCATCCGGCGGTTATCCGCAGAGCTATCAGAAGGGCTATGAGATCCATGGTCTGGATGAAAACGGCCAGCGGGCAGGCGTCATCATATATCATGCCGGCACCCGCCGGGAAGACGGTAAATACCTGACCAACGGCGGCCGCGTCCTTGGCATCACAGCCACCGGCGCGACGCTGAAAGACGCACTTGCGAAAGCATATGAGGCGGTCGGGGAAATCGGCTTCAAGGATATGCATTACCGTACGGATATCGGCGGAAAAGTGAGGGATCTGGTATGACAGTCTATCGCTGCTTTGTGGAAAAGAAACAGCCGTTTGCGGTTGAGGCGGACGGTGTCCTGAACGACCTCAGGATCGCCCTGCGCAACGAGCATGTGGAAAGCGTCAGAGTGCTGAACCGCTATGATCTGGAAAACATTGAAGAGCAGGATTATCTGAATGCCCGTTATACGATCCTTTCCGAACCGCAGGTTGATGACCTGTATGAAGAAAAGGCACCGAAACCGGCCGCCAACGAATGGGTTCTGGCGGTGGAATACCTGCCTGGTCAGTTTGACCAGCGGGCGGATTCCTGTGCCCAGTGCATCCAGCTGGCCACGATGCGCCAGCGTCCCGACGTCCGTTCGGCCCGCATTTACTATATTGCCGGCCGTCTGAATGACGACGACAAAGCCCGCATCCGGGATACGCTGATCAACCCGGTCGAGGCAAGGGAAGCCGCTCTCGCCAAGCCGGAAACGATCCGGCAGAATTATCCGAAGCCGGAACTGCCGAAAGTACTCAAAGGCTTCCGGAAAATGGATGAGGAAGAAAGAAAAGCTTTCTGCGCGGAGATGGGTCTGGCCATGGACATGGCGGATCTGACCTTCCTGCAGGACTATTTCAAAAATGAAGAAAAACGTGATCCGACGATCACGGAAGTCCGGGTCATCGATACTTACTGGAGTGATCACTGCCGTCATACGACATTCAACACGATCCTGGAAGATATCGATATCGAACCGGAATATATCCGCAAGACTTATGAGAACTATCTGGAACTGCGGAAAAAGATCTATGCCGGCAAAGATGCGAAGCCTGTTTCCTTATGGGATCTGGCGACGATCGGCGCCAAGGCTCTGAAGAAGAGCGGCGTTCTGAAGAATCTCGACGAATCGGAAGAAATCAACGCCTGCTCGGTCAAGATCACGGTTGACGTCGACGGCAAAGACGAAGACTGGCTGCTGATGTTCAAGAATGAAACGCATAACCACCCGACGGAAATCGAACCGTTCGGCGGTGCCGCGACATGTCTTGGCGGTGCGATCCGCGATCCGCTGTCCGGCCGCAGCTATGTCTATCAGGCGATGCGTCTGACCGGTGCCGCTGATCCGCTGACACCGGTGGAGGATACCCTGCCCGGCAAACTGCCGCAGCGCAAGATCGTTACGACAGCAGCCGCCGGCTACAGTTCCTACGGCAACCAAATCGGTCTGGCAACCGGTCATGTACATGAAGTCTACCATCCCGGCTATGTGGCGAAGCGCATGGAAGTCGGTGCTGTCATTGGTGCCGCACCGGCTGAAAATGTCGTGCGTGAACGTCCGAAACCCGGTGATGTCGTAATCCTGCTGGGCGGCCGTACCGGCCGTGACGGCTGCGGCGGCGCAACCGGATCCAGCAAATCCCATACGGTAGAGTCACTCGAGACCTGTGGCGCGGAAGTCCAGAAAGGTAATGCCCCGGAAGAAAGAAAGCTGCAGAGACTGTTCCGCAATCCGGAAGCGACCCGTCTGATCAAGCGCTGCAACGACTTCGGTGCCGGCGGTGTTTCCGTGGCAATCGGCGAACTGGCCGACGGTCTGCATATCGACCTGAGTCTGGTGCCGAAGAAGTACGAAGGCCTTGACGGCACGGAACTGGCCATCTCCGAATCACAGGAGCGTATGGCAGTCGTCACTTCCCGCAAGGACGCGAAGCGTTTCCGGGAACTGGCGGATGAAGAAAATCTTGAATCCACGATCGTCGCGGAAGTGACGGAAGAAAAACGTCTGGTCATGGAACTGGACGGTCATACGATCGTTGATATCTCACGCGATTTCCTCGATACCAACGGCGCCAAGCGCTATGCCAATGCGCAGATCGTTGTACCGGAAACTGAAACAGAGGAAGACACCCGCGGCTTCAAGACCCGTCTGGCCGATCTGATCACTGATCTGAATGTCTGCTCGCAGAAGGGTCTGGCTGAGCGGTTTGACTCGACGATCGGCAGCGGCACTGTGCTGATGCCGTTCGGCGGCAAATGGCAGCTGACACCGGCCCAGGCAATGGCCTGCAAACTGCCGGTACTGAACGGTGAGACAAAGACCGTATCCCTGATGGGCTGGGGCTTTGACCCGTATCTTTCCAGCCGCAATCCTTACCTCGGCGCTCAGGCGGCCGTCATCACGTCGGCAGCCAAGATCGTCGCAGCCGGCGGCAGTGCTTCCCGCTGCTGGATGAGCTTCCAGGAATTCTTCGGTCATACTTCCAGCGATCCGAAACGCTGGGGTTCACCGATGGCGGCCCTGCTGGGTGCCCTGAAAGCCCAGATGAATCTCGGTATCGCAGCGATCGGCGGCAAGGACTCGATGTCCGGTACCTTTGAGAATATCGATGTTCCACCGACCCTGATTTCCTTCGCGGTTTCCACGACAAATACAGACAATGTCGTTTCGACGGAATTCAAGGGCACGGACCATTATGTATATCTGCTGAAGCCGTCCTACGACGAAAACGGCGAACCGTCCTATCCGACCGTTGTGAACAATTTCCGGACCATGGAAAATCTGATCAGAGACGGACTGATTCTGTCCGCCTGGACGCTGGAAAGAGGCGGCACGGCAGAAGGCATCTTCAAGATGATGCTCGGCAACCATATCGGCTTTGAACTGGATTACCGGGTTGATAAGATGAGCCTGTTTGAAACCTGTCCGGGTGCCTTCGTTGTTGAAACAGAGGTGGAACTTTCCGGCTGCCAGCTGCTTGGCAAAACCATTTCCGATTATGTCTTCCGTACCCAGGATGAAGTCATGAACATGGATCATCTGCAGGAAAAGTGGGAAGACAAACTGCAGAGCGTCTTCCCGTACCTGAAGGGCGGCAGTGAAAAGGATATCGAAACCGTCAATTATGACGAACGCGGTGTGATGCATGCCTCCTATACGGTGAAACATCCGCAGGTCCTGATCCCTGTCTTCCCAGGCACCAACTGTGAATGGGATACCGCGAAGGCATTTGAAAAAGCCGGTGCGAAAGCGGTGATCTACGTTATCCGCAACCGCAGCAGCGAGGAAATTGAAAAAGCGGCGGATGAATTTGCCGGCCTGATCGCACAGTCACAGATCATTGCCCTGCCGGGCGGTTTCTCCGGCGGTGATGAACCGGACGGATCAGGTAAATTCATTACGGCGTTCTTCCGCAATCCGAAAGTCAAAGCGGCTGTCACGGAACTTCTCGATGAAAGAGAAGGTCTGATGTGCGGTATCTGCAATGGTTTCCAGGCACTGATCAAGCTTGGCCTGGTGCCGTACGGAAAGATCATCGACACGGATGCCCACTGCCCGACACTGACCTTCAATTCCATCGGCCGCCATCAGTCGATGCTGGTACGGACAAGGATCGCTTCGGTGAAATCACCATGGCTGCAGTTCGCCCAGGTAGGCGACATTCACAACGTGGCCATTTCCCATGGTGAAGGCCGCTTTGTGGCGGATGACAATGTGCTGGCTGAACTGATGAACAATGGCCAGATTGCCACCCAGTATGTCGATCTTGAGAATCATCCGACCGGCAATGTCCGCTTCAACCCGAACAACTCCTATATGGCGATTGAGGGAATTACCTCGGCTGACGGCCGAATCTTCGGTAAGATGGGCCATTCCGAACGTGCTGGTGAAGGAATGTATCAGAACATTCCTGATCTGAAACTGCAGGATGTCATCTTCCGCGGCGCGGTTGCTTACTTTCAGTGATGAGAGAATCTGATGAAGAAATTCATCAGATTTTTTTCTTTTTGCGGGGAATCTGATACGATATATGACATGAACGCGAAGGAAATGTATGACATGATGAACCGTCAGCAGTTCAGCCGTGACTTTGCCGGGGCATTGTTGATGAATCATCTGGAAGTCATCAGTAAATATCTGAAGGAAGAGGATCCGCTGGCTGTCTTCTGCGGGTTTGAAGATATCGGCTATGGTTCCGGGCACTCGCTGGCCGCTGCCATCACGCCGTCCCGCATGGTGATCGGTGCACATGACATCCGGGAAGACAGGGTATGGGAAGTCTGGTTCCGGGAAGTGAGCTTTGTGACCTATGTAGAGCGTTGTCTCTATATGGAAGCAGCGCGCGGCACCCTGCGGATCCGGGTCAATGAGGAAAACGGCGAACGGCTGGTCAGGCTGATCAACGGTCTGATACCGGCTGAAAATGAAAAAGAATGATCGAAAAGATGATTCTTTTTTAATTTGGTACCAAAATATATTGACATGTATGCAATCCTCGGATATATTATGTTCGGTACCAAAATAATTAAAGCAAGGAATAGGAGGTTTTATGGAAAAGACGATTGATGAACTGCTGTTTGACAAGCTGAGACAGACAAGAAGGATAGGCAGAGGTAAAGGCAGAGGACACCGCGGCTGCCGCAGACCGATGATGCCAAGAGGACCGCACCCGGAGATGATGCACGGTATGCACAAGAGAGGCATGCTGGAGCGTGAAAGAGTGCTGGAAGTCATCCTGAATGGCAACGAAGCAGGCATGCGCCAGAAAGAGATCCTGGAAGAAGTACGGATCAACCCGTCTTCTCTCTCTGAACTGATCGACAAACTGGAAGCAGACCGTTATGTGGAGCGCACTGTTGATCCGGAAGACAGACGTGCGACCAGAATCGTTCTGACGGAAAAGGGCAAAGCGAGAGCATACGAAGTAATGGATGCGCATCGCGAAGCCTGTGCCGGCATGTTTGAGAATCTCAGCGAAGAGGAAAAGAACCAGCTGATCGTACTGCTGGACAAGATTCTGATCAAAAACGAACAGTAAACGAAGAAATGCTGTGGACGGGTATGTCGCACAGCATTTTTTTGTTAATCTTTCGCGGTTGTGTTTTCGCCGATCCACTGCAGCTGGTATTCACCGGTGCATTCCAGAACGCCGCCTTCACTCACTTCGATATGTTCCTCATTTTCGTAGTAGTCCTTGACGCGGCCCATGTTGTCATGGATATGCAGGCCGGCGTCCTTGATGGCGCGTACTTTATAGATACCGGGGCGCAGTTCCTTCGGAACGTCATAGACACCTGGTGTAATCGTGATGTTGTCGGCGTTGTTGATATAGATCAGGTGAGTATGCTTGTTGTGTTTCTTGGCATTGACCTTGGACCAGAAGCGCTCTCTCATGAAGAAAAGATCGGAGTGGTCAACCTTATAGGTGAATGTCTTGGTCGGGGTGACGACCTCAACTCTGTCAGTCACGCCGGTATTTCTTGTTACATAGCCGAGACGGTGGCAGTTGACGAACTTGTCCGAAAGGAAATAGAGTGCTGCCTCTGTCTCATACAGCATGCCGGTGACCTTCTGGGCATCGGTTTTACTGGAGGTATCAGGAATGTTGTGGATCGTTCCTTTCTGGATCTTGTCAATGGAACGGACCGCGTCTTCCTTCGGGATCCGGTTTTTATCGACAGTCAGAGTTGCTTTGACAGCACTGACACAATGTTCGCCACCGTGCATCAGAATGGACGGATAAGGGAAATAACGGGCGATCGCATCCTCGGACTTAATATTCTCGAGATGGGCGTCCATCATCATGTCGCGCATATTCTTCTGGCCGGTGACCAGTTTCTGGAAAATATCATATTTTACAGGCAGACCATAACGGTGGATGATGCTCTTGCAGTTTTTGCAGATATAATGACCGTCAGCGAGTCTTTCCGGTTTGTGACTGAACATACCTTTGCTTTCAGCAAGACAGAAATCGCATACTTTTGTCCGGGCCATAAACATACCTCCTTGCTTTATCCATTATAGCCACAACCGCCAAAAAAGGAAAATGAAAAGATATCCCTGTTCAGCCACATCCAATTCACTTCTGTCCGCATGACAAAGCAGTTTACAGAGGGAAACGCAAAAAGAAAGCCCGCATCCTTGGATACGGGCAGTCATTCTTACTTGTGTTCGTTGATATAACGGCATGCGGCCAGGGCAGCAGCGGCACCGTCAGCGGTGGCTGTTGTCACCTGACGGACATTCTTGCGCCGGCAGTCACCTGCCACGAAGACACCGGGTGTCTTTGTCAGACACTGTTCGTCGGCATCGAAGTAGCCGTAGGTGTCCAGGTCGGTGATGTCCTTGAAGGCATCATTTTCCGGGATCAGGCCGATTGCGACGAAGAGTCCGTCACTGAGAACTTCTTCTTTTTCGCCGCTTTCCTTATGCTCGATCACGACACCTCGGAACTCGTTGTTTTCTGTCAGCAGCTGATTGATGCGGACACCGGTATAGCTTCTGACGTTGAGGCGGGAGAAGAGAACATCTTGCAGTCTGGCCTCACCGGTAAATACCGGCAGATCCTGCAGCATAATGACTTCCTTGCACTTTTCCGACAGCAGGATCGCTTCCTGCAGAGCGGAATTGCCGCCGCCGGCAACACATACGGTTTTGCCGGAATAGAAGTCACCGTCACAGACGGCACAGAACGAAATGCCTTCACCGACGAGGTCATCCTCGCCTTCCAGGCCAAGCATGCGGTGCTTGACGCCGGTGGCAAGGATCACTGTCAGAGCTTCGTAAACCGAACCTTCTGCGGTTTTGACCAGTTTGCAGGAACCTTTGTCTTCGATGCCGCAAACTGTTTCGATCTCGAATTCGGCACCCTGGTCGATGATCTGTCCAAACAGCCGGTCAGCGAATTCGTTGCCGCTGATGGACAGAAAACCAGGAATATTTTCGACTTTCGGGGAATGTGTGATCTGTCCGCCGAAGCCTTCTTTTTCAATCACCAGAACGGTCTTGCCGTTGCGCAGGGCATAGAGTGCGGCCGTCATACCGGCGGCACCGCCGCCAACGACAACTACATCATAGGACGGCATGGATCAGTTCCTCATCAGCCAGCCTTTGATATCGGAGACACCGCGGTATTTCTCAAACTCGCCGCCTTTGACAATGACCAGTGTCGGAGCCTGCTTGATGCCGTATTCGGCAACCAGGTCACGCTCTTCGTTGGCATTGAGTGTTGTGTAAGCAATACCGGCTTTGTCCAGCAGAGCACCGGCTGCCTTGCAGTTCGGGCAGGTCGGTGTCTTGAACAGCAGGATTCTGCTTTCACCTGTGCTCTTTTCCTCGGACGGGACAACTGTCTCGACCGGGATATCGGCAGGCGCTGCCTTCGGACCTGTGTGGGTCAGTGTGGAGTGACCGATGTTGTAGACTTTACGGTCCTTGAACTCCTGGGCTTTGCCGTCGTTCCAGTTCTGAACCGGACGGTAGTAACCGGTGATACGGCTGTAGACTTCTGTCTTCTGACCGCAGTGCGGGCAGATGTACTGCTCACCTGTCAGGTAGCCGTGATCCTTACATACGGAGTATGTCGGGGACATGGTGTAATATGGCAGCTTGTAGTTTTCAGCAATCTTGCGGACAAGATTCGCGGCTGCTTTCCAGTCCGGCAGCTTTTCGCCGAGGAAGGCGTGGAAGACAGTACCGGAAGTATAGAGTGTCTGCAGGTCATCCTGAATATCAAGAGCGCTGTATACATCTTCCGTGAAGCCGACCGGCAGGTGGGAAGAGTTTGTATAGTACGGTGTACCGTTCATGTTGGCTGTGATGATATCCGGATAAGCCTCTTTGTCATGCTTGGCGAAACGGTAAGTAGTGGATTCCGCCGGTGTGGCTTCCAGGTTGTACAGGTCGCCATACTGTTCCTGATAATCGGACAGACGTTCACGCATGTGATTCAGAACGTTGCGGCAGAATGCCTGAGCCTTTTCATCAGTCAGGTCTGTACCCAGCCAGTTGGCGTTCAGGCAGGCTTCGTTCATACCAACCAGACCGATCGTGGAGAAGTGGTTGTTGAAGGTGCCAAGGTATCTCTTTGTATACGGATAGAGACCCTGTTCAAGAAGCTTGGTGATGACTGTACGCTTTGTCTTCAGGGAACGTGCTGCGATGTCCATCAGATCATCCAGACGCTTGTAGAAGTCAGCTTCATTCGCTGCCAGGTAGGCAATACGAGGCATGTTGATGGTGACGACACCGATCGAACCGGTGGATTCACCAGAACCGAAGTAGCCACCGGACTTCTTGCGCAGTTCACGCAGGTCCAGACGCAGACGGCAGCACATCGAACGCACGTCGCTCGGTTCCATATCGGAGTTGATATAGTTGGAGAAATACGGTGTGCCGTATTTCGCAGTCATTTCAAACAGCAGCTTGTTGTTTTCTGTTTCACTCCAGTCGAAGTTTCTCGTGATGGAGTAGGTCGGGATCGGATACTGGAAGCCGCGGCCGTTGGCGTCGCCTTCGATCATGATTTCGATGAACGCCTTGTTGACCATGTCCATTTCCTTCTGGCAGTCACCATAGGTGAAGTCCATCTCCTGGTTGCCGATCAGTGCCGGCAGGTTCTTCAGGTCATTCGGAACGACCCAGTCGAGTGTGACGTTGGAGAACGGTGCCTGTGTGCCCCAGCGGCTCGGTGTGTTGACACCGTAGATGAAGGACTGGATGCACTGCTTGACCTGTTTCTGGCTCAGATTGTCAACTTTGACATACGGTGCCAGATAGGTATCGAAGGAAGAGAACGCCTGAGCGCCGGCCCATTCGTTCTGCATGATACCGAGGAAGTTGACCATCTGGTTGCAGAGAGTGGACAGATGCTTGGCCGGAGCAGATGTGATCTTGCCCGGAACGCCGCCCAGACCTTCCTGGATCAGCTGCTTCAGAGACCAGCCTGCGCAGTAGCCTGTCAGCATCGACAGGTCATGGAGATGAATGGCGGCGCTGCGGTGAGCGTTGGCGATTTCATCGTCATATACTTCACTCAGCCAGTAGTTGGCGGTGATCGCACCAGAGTTGGAAAGGATCAGACCTCCGACGGAATAGGTGACGGTGGAATTTTCCTTGACACGCCAGTCATTGATGCGCAGGTAGTTGTCTACCAGATCTTTATAGTTCAGCAGGGTGGAGTTGACGTTACGCACCTTTTCCCGCTGTCTTCTGTAAAGAATATATGCTTTCGCAACATCGGAATAACCCGATTCGGACAAAACTTTTTCGACACTGTCCTGAATGTCTTCAACGGTGATCAGACCGTTGTGAATCTTGCTTTCAAAGTCAGAAGTAACATGCAGCGCGATGAGTTCGATCACCGATGGATGATACTCTTTCTGAAGGGCTTCGAAAGCCATTGTGATTGCGGATGAGATCTTGGAAATGTTGAAATCTACGATCTTGCCGTCTCTTTTTACAACCTGATACATATCCTCTCCTTTGCCGGACCGTGTAAATATTCCCCTTATCCGGCTTCTTTTGTCTTTCAGACAGGCCGATCATACCGCAGCAGCCTTTCGTATAAAATGTTTCGTGAATTGTCAACAAGCCACGAAACATTTTTAATCGTCAGTTACTGTCCGCGGAGCGGATCAGAGCCATCCTGCATAGGTACTTTAACACCGCGGAAAAGTACCGTCAATAAGATTGACTGAAAATAATTGGATTTCCAAATATATTTTTTGAAAGCCTGAAACATTGTGAAAAATCGCACGGATTTGTCAGTCTACACCGCGTATATTGGTGTCATTTACATACTGTTTCATGATGCCTGCATATTCTTTCAGCGCTTCTGCGGACGGGGCGTGGAGATTGCCGAAAGGGACCGAATCACGGTCGGTAAAGCACTGCAGATAGTAGTGCTTGGCGCCTTTGATCAGTTCGCCGATGCCATGGAAATCCTCAGCCTGATGGAATTCCTGAACGACCGTCGTACGGAATTCATAGTCGATGCCACTGTCCATCAGTAAACGGATGCTTTCTTTGACCGGAGTAAGATCCATTTCGCTAAGACCGCAGGTCAGGGCATATTTCTCGGGTGTGTTCTTGATGTCCATGGCGGCATAATCGATCAGACCTTCCGTCAGGATGGAACGAAGAAGGTCAGGGTGATAGCCGTTTGTGTCCAGTTTCACTGCGAAACCGAGTTCGCGGATCTTTTTCATCAGCTCCGGCAGATCTTTATGCAGGCAGGGTTCGCCGCCGGTAAAGGCGACACCATCCAGCAGACCCTGTCTTTTGCGCAGGAAGGCAAGCAGTTCCTCTTCGTCCATGATCGGTCTGGCAGTGCCGTCCACCAGTTCGAAGTTGTGACAGAAAGGGCAGCGGAAATCACAGCCGCCGAGAAAGACAGTGCAGGCCACACGGCCGGGGAAGTCCAGCAGTGTCATTTTCTGTAAACCATGTATTTTCATATATCCAACTGCCTCCTTATACAGCTGAAAGAATGTGCATGTTGCGCAGTTCGGGATCGGAAATCCCGTCATTGATGGAGTAAGCGTGTTTTTCCAGATCGCCGCAGACTGCTTTGGAAAGATCCTGACGGATCAGCTCGTCGATCACATCGGCCGCGATACCTTCGATCACCGTGTATTTCTCCTCGGCATTCTGATCGTTGTCGCTGGTCAGCAGGTATTCCAGCAGTTCCGCCTCAAGCGAAAGCACCGGCAGACTGCGCAGAGTGCGGAAGCTCCATTTGTAATACGGCTGATAGACGTTGTTGAGCAGAAAGATCACGTTCATGGCGTGCCTGACAAAATCGAAGACAGCCAGCTGCGCGGCGCCGGTTTCACCGTGCTGCAGACAGCGGCGGTAGTTGTACTGACCGGCCTGGCCCATCAGCAGCAGGCTGCCAGCCAGCTTTTTGCGGCGGATATCCGGCGGGAAGACGGACAGTGCCGAACGGATCCGGCTCACTTCACCATAGCCGTCATGGAATATTTCACCGTTGGTCGCTTCGGCCAGGGACTGTTCGGGAACCTGCAGCCACTGGCTGAGGGTGAGAATTCCGTCAGCCGTTCCTGTTTTATCCTGAAAGAACTCCGCGGTGCGGAAGACTCCGTGACGCGGACCGCCCACCGGCTGCAGAAGCGCCCGCTGATAACCGGCGAATTCCTTCGGCAGTTTTGCGTAGGCTCTTTCAAGAAGAAAGGCGGTGCGGCGGTCAACGATATCTTCGGAAGGCAGAAAGATGCAGAAGCCGGGTTCGAAGTCATGGTCCTGGGAGACTTCGTCATCGAAACCGAAACATTCCGAACCGGCGCCGCAGATACCGCAGGCTAGCAGCGGCATCACCTCCGGAAACTGTTCTTCCAGCATCGGCTTTCCGTATTCTTCATAAAAGCGGCGTGACAGTTCAATTCCCCGCATAGATATCCTCCGCCCGTTTTTTCAGGTCTTCAGCGTTCATGAAATAACCATAGTATGCGAAGACAGGCGCGCACTTCTCGCATACAAACGCATAATAACCGTCATGCGGAACGGAAGGGGTATCGAGCAGGTCGGCGGCTTTGTCCAGCAGTTCGAAGATCCTTGGCTCGGCTGCTTCCATGCCTTTCTCGGCTTCCTCTGCATTAGCTATATTAAGGTATGTAATGGCCTGTTCCAGTACACCATTGGGTACAGTGGACATTTTTTCCAATGCTTTTTCAAATAATTCATAAGCCTCGGGATACAGACCGGCTGCCGCGCAGGTCAATGCCATATTATTGTAGAGACCGCCGAGCAGTTCGGGACTGGTTCTCTCTGCCGCTTCGTAGACAGTGCGGGCTTTCTGAAACAGCTGCAGCGACTTTTCGTTTTCCCCGAAGGCGTTCAGAGCCGTCGCATAATTGGTATAGGTGGTGCCGGAACTGATCGTTCCGTCAAAATCAAGCAGACTGAGAAGACGCAGTGCCTCTTCACCGTTGGCGATGGCTTTCTCTTTGTTGTTGGTCTTGCGGTAGTGGCCGATCAGCTCGTTTCTGAGCATCAGCTGACCGCGCAGGTCATTGCCGAGTTTTGCTTCCTCGAGCCAGTATAAAAGATGTCTTTCAGCACCGGCATAATCACGGCGGCTCATGTATTCATCCATTTTTTCGATGATCCTCTGCTGGGGTACGGGCTTGATCTCCGGTGCGGCACCGAACGGCGTTTCGCACAGCGGGCAGTCCGGCTCCAGATAATCTTCCGGTTTAAGAGTATTGCGGTCGTTCATAAATACCTCCCTGAACAGACTTTTTCTTTTCCTATATTATATATAATGCCATGCTGGACAGTCGGCTGTCCGGAGCGTGCATCAGACTCTGCCTATTATATCGGAAAACTGGTGCAGAAGGGGAAAATACTTCCGGAGAGAAAAATGAAAAATTTATGAAAATAATTGTTGACATGGAAAAGAGGGGCGTTTTATTATGTATAGGCTTAGCGAAAAAGAGGCTTTGTTGTGCACAAGGCCTAAAATTAGGCTGAGGAATGACACACTTGGAAACGTGTGCACAAAACGAAAGGAGAAAGAACATGCCTACAATAAATCAGCTGGTACGCAAAGGCCGTACTGACAAAGTGACGAAATCAAAGTCCCCTGCTCTGAACAGAGGCTTCAACTCACTGAGAAAACGTCCGACAAAATTAAGCAGCCCGCAGAAGAGAGGCGTCTGCACCCGTGTTGGTACAATGACACCGAAGAAGCCGAACTCTGCTCTTCGTAAGTATGCCCGTGTCCGTCTTTCCAACGGTATGGAAGTTACAGCTTACATTCCGGGTGTAGGACACAATCTGCAGGAACACTCTGTCGTAATGATCAGAGGCGGCCGTGTTAAGGATCTGCCTGGTGTTCGTTACCACATCATCAGAGGCACTCTGGACTGCGCCGGCGTAAATGACCGCAACCAGAGCCGTTCCCTGTACGGTACAAAGAAGCCGAAGAAATAATAGAGGGGAGAAGAGAACATGCCAAGAAAAGGTTATATAGCAAAGCGCGAAGTCTTACCCGATCCGATCTACAATTCCAAACTGGTCACCAAACTGATCAACAAAATCATGATCGACGGTAAGAGAGGCACAGCTCAGACAATTCTGTACGATGCCTTCGCATACATCGAAAAGTCTACAGGCCAGAATCCGATGGAAGTCTTCGAAAAGGCTCTCGGCAACGTTATGCCGGTTCTGGAACTGAAGGTCCGCCGTGTCGGCGGTGCCAACTATCAGGTACCTGTTGAAGTCAGCGCTGACCGTAAGCTGACACTTGGTTTACGCTGGATCGTAAACTATGCAAGACTGCGCCATGAAAAGACAATGGAACAGAGACTTGCTCATGAAATCCTTGATGCTGCCAACGGAACAGGCGCATCCGTGAAAAGGAAGGAAGACACACATAAGATGGCTGAAGCAAATAAAGCATTTGCTCACTATCGCTGGTAATAAAAGGAAGGAGCGATTATGCCAAGAGAGTTTCCTCTGAACAAAATCCGTAATATTGGAATCATGGCTCATATCGATGCCGGCAAAACGACAACGACCGAGCGTATCCTGTATTACACAGGAAAGATTTACAAGATCGGTGAGACTCACGACGGCGCTTCTCAGATGGACTGGATGGCTCAGGAACAGGAACGTGGCATCACGATTACCTCCGCAGCTACGACCTGCCACTGGAAAGACTGCCAGATCAATATCATCGACACGCCAGGCCACGTCGACTTCACTGCTGAAGTTGAACGTTCTCTGCGCGTTCTTGACGGAGCCGTTACCGTCCTCGACTCAAAAGCGGGTGTAGAGCCGCAGACAGAAACCGTCTGGCGGCAGGCCACAGAATACAAAGTTCCGCGTATTGTATTCTCAAACAAGATGGACGCTACAGGCGCCGACTTCGATATGTCGGTCGCATCCATCGGCAACAGACTTGGTGCCAAGGCAGCTGCGATTCAGATGCCGATCGGTGCCGAACAGTCCTTCCGCGGCATTATTGACCTCGTAACCATGCGTCAGTACATGTACAACAATGACCTTGGTACCGATATCATCGAATCCGACATTGACGAAAGATACCTGGACAAAGCGACAGATATGCATCAGACAATGCTGGAAATGATTGCCGACTACGACGAAGATCTGATGATGAAAGTCCTGGAAGGCGAAGAGCCGACAGTTGAAGAAATCAAAAACGCGATCAGAGCTGGTGTTCTGACCTCCGAATTCTTCCCGGTTATGTGCGGTTCTGCATATAAGAACAAGGGTGTTCAGCTGATGCTGGACGCGGTTGTCGACTATCTGCCGGCCCCGACGGACATTCCGTCCATCAAGGGCACACTGCAGGACGGTACGGAAAGCGAACGTCATCCTTCTGATGAAGAACCGTTCAGCGCGCTGGCCTTCAAGGTCGCGACTGACCCGTTTGTCGGAAGACTGACATACTTCCGCGTTTACTCCGGTACCGCCACTGCCGGAAGCTACGTACTCAACGCTTCCAAAGACAAGAGAGAAAGATTCGGCCGTCTGGTTCGTATGCATGCCAACCACCGTGCCGATATCAATGAAGTATATGCTGGTGACATTGCCGGTGCCGTCGGTCTGAAGAACACAACGACCGGTGACACACTGTGCGATGAAAAGAATCCGATCGTTCTGGAAAGCATGGTCTTCCCGGAGCCGGTTATCCAGATGTCTGTCGAGCCGCGTACAAAAGCTGACTCCCAGAAGATGGACGAAGCTCTGGCCAAGCTGGCTGAAGAAGATCCGACATTCCGTACATATACAGATGAAGAAACCGGTCAGACGATCATCGCCGGTGTCGGCGAACTGCAGCTCGACATCATCATGGACCGTATGAAGAGAGAATTCAAAGTTGAAGCCACAGCCGGCGCGCCGCAGGTTGCATACCGTGAGACGATCCGCAGTGAGGCTGAAGTTGAAGGCCGCTTCATCCGTCAGTCCGGCGGTCACGGTCAGTATGGTGACGTCTGGATCAGATTCTCACCGAACCCGGGCAAAGGCTTCGAATTCGAAGATGCCACGGTCGGCGGATCTGTCCCGAAAGAATTCATCAAGCCGACCCAGGCTGGTCTGGAAGAAGCTCTGAACAACGGACTTGTTGCAGGCTACCCGGTCGTCGATATCAAAGCTGTCCTCTTTGATGGTAGTTACCACGATGTCGACTCCAGTGAACAGGCATATAAGATCGCTGCCTCCCTGGCGCTGAAAGAAGCTGCCAAGGTCTGCGACCCGGCCATTCTGGAACCGATCATGGCAGTAGATATCACAGCACCTGCTGAATACCTCGGTGCGGTCATGGGCGACGTCACAAAGAGACGCGGCTCCATCCGTGAACAGGAAGAAATGGGCAACGCCATCAAGGTAAAGGCCTTCATTCCGCTGGCACAGATGTTCGGTTATGTAACTGACCTCCGTTCCTTCACACAGGGACGCGGCAACTACATGATGCAGATGGATCACTATGAAGAAGTTCCGAAGAACATCGCCAAGGAAATCATCGAGAAGAACAGCAACAAATAAAACAGAAGTAATTATTGCAATTAGATATTCGGTCGGCTAAAATTATAGCAGACTGAAAATAAAAAATCGGAGGAGAAAACATTATGGCAAAGCAACAGTTTGACCGGTCTCTCGAACATGTAAACATCGGTACGATCGGTCACGTAGACCACGGTAAAACAACTCTGACAGCAGCTATCACAAAGTATCTGGCTGAACATCCGGAAGATGGTAAGGCAGTCTTTGAAGCTTACGACAAGATTGATGGCGCTCCGGAAGAAAAAGCTCGTGGTATTACGATCAACACAGCACACATTGAATATCAGACAAAAAAGAGACACTATGCCCACGTTGACTGCCCAGGTCATGCTGACTATGTCAAGAACATGATCACTGGTGCCGCTCAGATGGACGGTGCTATCCTGGTTGTTGCTGCAACAGACGGACCGATGCCGCAGACACGTGAGCACATCCTGCTCGCTCGTCAGGTCGGCGTTCCGTGCATGGTTGTATTCCTGAACAAGTGCGACATGGTCGACGACGAAGAACTGATCGACCTCGTTGAAATGGAAGTCCGCGAACTGCTCTCTGAGTATGGCTTCGACGGCGACAACTGCCCGGTTATCCGCGGTTCTGCTTACGGCGCTCTGAATGGCGATCCGAAGTGGACACCGGCTATCAAGGAACTCCTTGATGCTGTTGATGAATATATTCCGGCTCCGGTTCATGAATTCGACAAGCCGTTCCTTATGGCTGTTGAAGACGTCTTCACAATCACAGGCCGTGGTACAGTTGCTACGGGCCGTGTAGAGCGTGGCCGTCTGAACATGAACGACAACGTTGAAATCGTTGGTATCAGACCGACACAGAAGACTGTCGTAACAGGTATCGAAATGTTCCGTAAGCTGCTTGAATTCGCTCAGGCAGGTGACAACATCGGTGCTCTGCTGCGTGGTATCAACCGTGACCAGGTTGAACGTGGTCAGGTTCTGGCAAAGCCGGGTTCTGTTACTCCGCACACAACTTTCAAAGCTCAGGTTTACGTACTGACAAAGGAAGAAGGCGGACGTCACACACCGTTCGTTTCCAACTACCGTCCGCAGTTCTATTTCCGTACAACTGACGTTACAGGTATCATCACTCTTCCGGAAGGAACAGAAATGTGCATGCCTGGTGACAACGTCCAGATGAACGTTGAACTGCTGAGCCCGATCGCTATCGAACTGGGAACAAGATTCTCCATTCGTGAAGGCGGCCGTACAGTTGGCTCCGGCAACATCACAGAAATTGTTAAGTAATTCTGTCCTGCTGCTGAAAAACGACACTGCAGAAGCAGTGCTGTAAAAAGATTAAAAAAACCGAAGTGAAGATGCTCATATGTATCATTGCTTCGGTTTTTGTATGTTCTGATGGTGTGATAAGATGAGTATATGATAAAAGGAATACTCTTTGATTATGACAGTACGCTGAGCAGCCGCTATGAATCAGCCTACTGGATGTACAGAAGAATGATGAAGGAAATCCTGCCGCAGGCCGATCCGGATTCATTGTCGTTTGAAGCGATGATCCAGCATATCATGGTCTGGGATCAGTATGGCACCGTGAAAAAGACGTATGTTCTCGAAAAGATCCGTGATACATATGCGCCGGGCATCGATATACCGAAATGGAATGATTACTGGTACGCCCATTTTCATGAATGCCAGGTCATCATGCCGCATGCCCGTGAGATCCTTGCCGAACTGAAGGAAAAATACAAACTTGGACTCGTCACCAACGGCGCCAAGGAAAGCCAGATGGCCAAGGTATATGCCCTGGGCCTCGATAAGTACTTTGACTTTTCCATCACGTCCGGGGAATTCGGCAAAGACAAGCCGGATCCGGCAATTTTCCGCAAAGCAGCTGAGGAAATGGGACTGGCGTGTGAAGAAATCGCCTTCATCGGTGATACCTTCTGGACAGATATCTATGGTGCGCTGGCCAGCGGGATGAAAGCGGTCTGGCTCTGCTATGAAAAGAAGACCATTTCCGCGTATCCGGTAACCAAGATCCATGAATTTGAAGAAATCAGAACGTTATTCCTGGGAGATACGACATGGAACAAATAAAGAAACTGCTTCTGGTTTTGATTCCGGCGGCTCTGCTGGCTTTGTTCTTCCTGGTCCGGCCGGCCAGTACGCCGGAACCTGTTCCCCAGCCTGATCCGGCGCCGATCACTGATCCGCAGCCGGAAACTTAGCTGGACGAAAACGGTGTTTATGACACGAAGGATGAGGTAGCCCTCTATCTGTATACCTATCAGCACCTGCCTCACAACTACATGACCAAGAAGGAAGCACGCAAACTTGGCTGGGATGAAGGACCGCTGCATCTGGTAGAAGAGGGGATGTGCCTGGGCGGTGACGTGTTCGCCAACCGGGAAGGCCGTCTGCCGGAAATATCAGGCAATTATTACGAATGTGACATTGACACTCTCAATGCGAAACAGCGCGGTGAGAAACGGATCGTCTGGTCAGATGACTTTGACATCTATTACACAGACGATTATTACCAGACATTTGTAAAACTGTATGACAGCCCCGGCAGCATTGCCCACACACCTGTAAACGAGCCGGATCCCAAACCTGCCGTTGAACCTGATCCGGATCCGACGCCGGAAATCGTGCTGGATGAAAACGGTGTATATGACACCAAGGATGAAGTGGCGCTGTATCTGATCACCTATCATCATCTGCCCTACAACTACATGACCAAGAAGGAAGCCCGCAAACTCGGCTGGGAGAGCGGCGCTCTGAACCAGACAGTGAAGGGCAAATGCATCGGTGGTGATGTTTACAGCAATTATGAAGGTGTACTGCCGGAGATATCCGGAAATTATTACGAATGTGACATCGATACCATCAACAAGAAAAAGCGCGGCGAAAAACGCCTGATCTGGTCGGATGACTTTGATATCTACTATACAGACGACCATTACGAAACATTTGTGCAGCTGTACGGAGACTGAAAATGGCAAAAAGAGAAATCAGAATAGACGGATCCCGTATCATCAGCCGCAAGCTGATGGCGGCATACATGAAAGAAATCTTCGCTTTTGACGAAACATTCGGCGGCAATCTGGACGCGCTCCACGACAGTCTGTCGGAAGTCAGTGAAGATACGGTGCTGCTTTTTGACGAAGAAGCACTGAAAACCGTCTGCACGGAGAAATATGCCTGGAAAGTCATGCGGGTATTGCTGGACGAAACCGAAGACAACCCGCATATCCGGATAAAATTGTTATGAAAAAGTAACGCATTGCGAATTTAAGCGCTTACATAAGACCGAAAAAGAGGGCGAAAATCGATTGGATTTCCGCCTTTTAAAATTTAACGAAAATCCTTATAAAATGTGCTTGCAAAGGGTATTTTCGGGTGGTAATATATTGAAGCACTCGCGTAGACGTGGGAGGTTGCCGGCACGCCGAAATGCGTTGTCACGGTAAGCGTGATAACCGGGGAATTTCCACTGAGCGATCCCGAAGAGGGAGTGAATATAAGGAGGAAAAATTCATGGCAAAGAACTCTGTAAGAATTCGTCTGAAGGCTTACGAGAACAGAAGTTTGGATGCAGCCAGCGAAAAGATCGTCAGCACTGCTACAAACCACGGCGCAAAGAAAATCGTCGGACCTGTTCCGCTGCCGACAGAACGCGAAGTCATCACAGTACTTCGTGCAGTACACAAGTACAAGGACTCTCGTGAGCAGTTTGAGATCCGTACACACAAGAGACTGATCGAAATCATCGGCCCAAGCGCTGAAACGATCGATGCCCTGAGCAGACTGGATCTGCCGTCCGGTGTCGACATTGAGATCAAACTTTAAGGAAAGGACCGGTGAATACAGATGAAAGGTATTTTAGGACGTAAGCTCGGTATGACACAGGTCTTTACAACTGACGGCGAACTGATTCCGGTTACCGTTGTTGAAGTAAAACCGAATGTCGTATTGCAGAAGAAAACAAACGAGACAGATGGTTACGAAGCAATTCAGCTTGGCTACGAAGATGTCAAGGAACATCGCGCAAACAAGCCGGCCATCGGTCACGCAAAAAAAGCCAACACAGCTCCGAAGCATTACATCAGAGAAATCAAGGCTGATGAAATGATGGATCTGGAAGTCGGCGCAGAAGTAAAGGCTGATCTGTTCAAGGCTGGCGACCTGGTAGATGTCCAGGGCATCAGCAAGGGACACGGCTATACAGGAACGATCGCGCGTTACAACGCACACCGCGGACCGGAATCCCACGGTGGTTCCAAGAACGTAAGACACATCGGTTCTCTGGCTACGACCGGACGTAACAACGGCCGTATCGAGAAGAACACACCGATGCCGGGTCACGATGGTGTCTACACAACAACAAACCAGAACCTGACAGTCATCAAGGTTGATGCTGAAGAAGGTTACATCCTGGTCAAGGGCAACGTCCCGGGACCGAAGAGAGGTCTGGTTATGATCAAGACAACCGTTAAGCCGGTTAAAGAAACAGCAGCTGTTGAACTGGTCAACTATGCTGAAGAAGGAAAGTAAGAGGAGGTAAACGATGTCAAAGGTTGATGTATACAATCAGAAAGCCGAGGTCGTTAAGTCCGTCGAGCTGTCTGACGCTGTCTTCGGAATCGTTCCGAATCAGCAGGCTATCTATGATGCGGTCCTCGTCTACCTCGCCGGTTTAAGACAGGGAACACATTCCACAAAAACAAGAGCGTTTGTATCCGGAACAGGTAAGAAGCCGTTCCGTCAGAAGGGTACAGGCCGCGCCCGTCAGGGTTCCACAAGAGCTACACAGTGGAGACATGGCGCTATCGCATTCGGCCCGCATCCGCGTAAGTACAACCTCAAGATGAACCGCAAGGTCCGTCAGCTGGCTCTTCGTTCCGCGCTGAGCGACAAGTTCCAGAACAGCAATCTGACACTGATCGACAATCTGGCATTTGATGAGATCAAGACAAAGAAAGCTGTCGCTCTTCTGGATGCCTTCGGCTTCGACAGAAAAACACTGTTCGTAGCTGACGCTTCCGAGGACTTCGACAACGCGTATGTTTCCATGAGAAACATTCCGAATGCAATGCTGGTAACTGTTGCAGGTCTGAACGTTTACGACATTGTCAACGCTGACAAGCTCGTCTTCACAGAAGCTGCCGCAGCCAAAGCAGGGGAGGTATTTGCATAATGAGCGCACGCGACATTATTATCCGCCCGATCGTCACTGAAAAGACAATGAAGATGTCCAGTGATGAAAATAAGATCGCCTTCGTTGTTGACAAGGGCGCCAACAAGGTTTCCGTTGCTCAGGCAATCAAGGAAATCTACGGCATCACAGCCGAGAAGGTAAACATCGTTAACGTCCATCCTAAGACAAGAAGAGTCGGACGTTATCAGGGAAAGACAAACGCCTACAAAAAGGCTATCGTCAAGCTGCCGGAAGGCACTTCGATCGATATCTTCGGTACAGAAGAGTAATTGAGAATTAACTATCGGAGGAACATCGCTATCTCCGGACAAAATGCGAAAGGAAAGAAGAGAAAATGGCAATTGTTAAATACAAGCCGACCAGCAACGGCCGCAGAAATATGACCACTCTCAGCAACGATGTCATTACGGCATCCACACCTGAGAAGAGCCTGCTGAAGCCGCTGAACAAAAAGGCCGGCAGAAACAACACTGGTAAGATCATGACCCGCCACCAGGGCGGCGGTGCCAAGCAGAAGTACAGAGTAATCGACTTCAAGAGAAACAAGGACAACGTTCCGGGTAAGGTTGCTACGATCGAGTACGATCCGAACCGCAACGCCAACATCGCCCTGATCAACTACGCTGACGGCGAAAAGAGATACATCCTTCATCCGGAAGGACTGAAGGTTGGTGACACTGTCATCTCCGGTGAGGCAGTCGACATCAAGGTCGGCAACGCCATGGAAATGAGAAACATGCCGGATGGTACATTCGTACACAACGTTGAGCTGAAAGCAGGCAAGGGCGGCCAGATGGCCAGATCCGCCGGCTGCTCCGCACAGATCCTCGGTTCCGAAGGCAACTTCGTTACCCTGCGTCTGTCTTCCGGTGAAGTACGCCGCGTTCACAGCAACTGCCGCGCTACAGTCGGTGTTGTCGGCAACGGTCAGTACAACCTGATCAACTGGGGTAAGGCTGGACGCAATCGTCACAGAGGCATCCGCCCGACCGTCAGAGGTTCAGCGATGAACCCGGTCGACCATCCGCATGGTGGTGGTGAGGGCCGCGCTCCGATCGGACGTAAGGCTCCGATGACACCGTGGGGCAAGAAAGCCATGGGTGTCAAGACACGTAATACCAAAGCTCTGTCTAACAAGTACATTGTGAGAAGAAGAAACGGGAAATAATTGAAAGGAGAGAATGAATAATGTCAAGAAGCATTAAAAAGGGTCCGTTCTGTGATGCTTACCTTCTGAAGAAGGTCGAAGCTCTGAACGCTGCCAACAAAAAAGAAGTTATTAAGACATGGTCACGCCGTTCGACGATTTTCCCGAGTTTCGTTGAGCATACATTCGCTGTTCACAACGGCAAAGAACATGTTCCTGTCTATGTAACAGAGGATATGGTCGGACACAAGCTCGGTGAATTTGTTCCGACAAGAAAGTTCGGCGGACATGGCGCCGACAAGAAGGGATAAGGAGGTAAGCCGAGATGGATGTAAAAGCAACCGCTAAAACAGTTCGCAACACACCTCGTAAAGTCCGCCTTGTTCTGGACCTCATCAGAGGCAAGAGTGTTGACGAAGCACTGGCTATCCTGGCCTTCACACCGAACCAGTCTGCTACAGCAGTCGCCAAGGTCGTAAAGAGCGCCGCAGCCAATGCGACAAACAACCACCAGCTGAATGCTGAAGACCTGTACGTCAAAGCATGCTACGCTGACGAAGGTATCACACTGAAGCGTTACATGCCGCGTGCAAAGGGCAGCGCAGCACAGATTTTAAAGAGAACGAGCCACATCACAGTAGTGGTTTCTGATGAAAGATAAGGGAGGAAGATCGTAATGGGACAGAAAGTTAGCCCGATCGGCATGCGTGTCGGTGTCATCCGTGACTGGGAGTCCAGATGGTACGCAGATAAAGCTGAATTTGGTGATCTTCTGAACGAAGACATCAAGGTTCGTGAATTCCTGGAAAAGGAATTAAAAGACGCTTACATCTCCAGAGTTGAGATTGAGCGTACAGGTAAGAAGGACTGCAAAGTCATCATCCGCTGCGCCCGTCCGGGTGCGGTCGTCGGCAAAGAAGGCGACAAGGACAAGATGGCTGTTCTGAAGACAAAGCTCGCCAGCCTGACAGGCGGCAAGAACATCAAGATCGATGTTGTCGCTGTTGCCAACCCGGATCTCGACGCACGTCTCGTCGCCCGCAAGATCTGCGAACAGTTGGAAGCACGTCAGTCCTTCCGTATTGCCCAGAAGAAGACAATTCAGAGCACAATGCGTGCTGGTGCCAAGGGTATCAAAACGCTGGCCAAGGGACGTCTTGGCGGTGCTGAAATTGCCCGTTCCGAGGGTTATTCAAGAGGTGTCGTTCCTCTGCACACACTGAGAAGTGATATTGACTATGCCTGCGAAGAGGCACAGACAACATACGGCAAGCTGGGCGTTAAAGTCTGGATCTGCCGCGGTGAAGTTCTGCCTGGCCAGATGGTCAAGGAACCGGAAGCACCGGCTCGTGCACCGAGAGGCGACCGCAGAAACGGCAGAAGAAATCCGCGTGACGGTCAGAGAAGACCTGCCCGCCGCCCGGCAAATGCTGAAGCAGCCAAGCCGGCTGCACCTGCCGAAGGAGGTAACGAGTAATTATGTTAATGCCTAACAGAACGAAATACAGAAGACCGCATCGTCTGAGCTATGAAGGACGTGCAAAGGCCGGCCGTTCCGTAACATTCGGTGAATTCGGACTTGTTGCCGACGAAGGCGGATATATCAGCAGCGCGCAGCTCGAGGCTGCCCGTGTCGCCATGACTCGTTATATGAACCGTGGCGGTAAAGTTTGGATCAAAGTATTCCCGCAGCTTGCCAGAACCAAGAAGCCTCTGGAAGTTCGTATGGGTTCCGGTAAAGGTGCTCCGGATCACTGGGTAGCAGTAGCTCAGAAGGGCCGCGTACTCTTCGAGGTTGCCGGTGTTTCCGAAGAAGTTGCAAGAGAAGCATTGAGACTTGCCGCAAACAAGCTCTGCGTCAAGACCCGCTTCGTTAAGAAAGGCGAGGAGGAGAAGTAATCATGAATGTGAAAGAAGTCAGAGATCTGAGCAACGAAGAACTCGAGAAGGAAATCACATCCCTGAAGGAAGAACTGTACACACTGCGTTTTGCGCAGGCTACAGGCAGCCTTGAGAATCCTGCTCGTATCAAAGATATCAAAAAGACAATCGCCCGCATTAAGACCGTCATCACAGAACGCGCCAATGCGCAGGCTAAGTAAAGGAGGGCATAGAACATGGAAAGAAACAGACGTAAGGTCCTTCGCGGAACAGTAGTATCCGACAAGATGGACAAGACAGTCGTCGTTGAGATCACCACTAAGAAGAGCCATCCTTTATATGGAAGACAGGTTAAATACACAACCCGTTTCAAGGCTCATGACGAAAACAACGAAGCCAAGGTCGGTGACGTTGTTGAAGTAATGGAAACAAGACCGTTAAGCAAGGATAAGCATTTCCGTCTGGTCAAGATCGTCCAGAAGGCAGTAATTCTTTAAGCACAGGAGGAGAAAGCTATGATTCAGAATGAAACAAGATTGAACGTCGCTGACAATACCGGTGCTAAGGAAGTACTGGTTATCAGATGCTTGGGCGGCAGTAAGCGCAAGAGCGCTACGATCGGTGACATCGTTGTCTGCGCAGTCAAGAAGGCTTCCCCGAACGGATCCGTTAAGGAAGGCCAGGTAGTCAAGTGTGTCATCGCCCGTACAGTATATGGTGTACGCCGTAACAACGGTTCATACATCAAATTCGATGATAACGCAGCAGTTATCATTAAAGATGATCTGACACCGGTCGGAACACGTATCTTCGGCCCTGTCGCAAGAGAACTCCGTGACAAGGGATTCATGAAGATCGTTTCCCTGGCACCGGAAGTCTTATAAGGAGGAACCGTTGATATGAAAATCAAAACAGGCGATACAGTAAAGGTCATCAGCGGCCACTATAAGGGAACTGTCAGTGAAGTTAAGGCAGTTGATCCGAAAAACAACAAGGTCATCGTTGAAGGCGTCAACATGATCAAGAAATCTTTAAAACCAAGTCAGCAGAATCCGGAAGGCGGCATCGTCGAGAAAGAAGCTCCGATCGATGCTTCCAACGTCATGCTGTACGACAAGAAAGCCAAGGCCGCAAGCCGTGTTGGCTATAAATTCAACGAAAAGGGCGAAAAGAAGAGAGTCTTCAAGAAGTCCGGTGAAGAAGTAGATAAGGGAGGCAAGAAATAATGACACGTCTCGAAGAAAAATATACCGAACAGGTCAAGCCTTCCCTGATGAAGGAATTCAACTACTCCAGCGTTATGGAAGCTCCGAAGCTGGTCAAGGTCGTCATCAACATGGGTGTCGGTGATGCCATTGCCAATCCGAAAGCTCTCGATGAAGCAGTTGAAGAACTGACACAGATTGCCGGTCAGAAGCCGGTCATCACAAAAGCCAAGAAGTCCATCGCAAACTTCAAGCTGCGTGAAGGCATGCCGATTGGCTGCAAAGTTACTCTCCGCGGCGACAGAATGTATGAATTCCTCGACAAACTGATGAACGCATCTCTGCCGCGTGTCCGTGACTTCCACGGTGTCAGTGCCACAGCCTTCGACGGCCGCGGCAACTACACACTCGGTATCAAAGAACAGCTGATCTTCCCGGAAATCAACTTTGACAAAGTCAATAAAGTCAGAGGCATGGATATTGTCATCGTTACAACAGCGAAGACAAACAAAGAGGCATACACACTGCTGAAAGAATTAGGTATGCCGTTTGCGAAATAAGGAGGAGAACTGAACATGGCAAAAACAAGTTTAAAGATCAAGCAGTCACGTCCTGCAAAGTTCTCCACACGTGCTTACACACGCTGCGAGAGATGCGGACGTCCGCATTCCGTATTGAGAAAGTACAAAGTGTGCCGTATCTGCTTCAGAGAACTGGCTTACAAAGGCCAGATCCCTGGTGTTAAGAAGGCCAGCTGGTAAGGAGGTAATTGAAGATGAATATGACAGATCCTATTGCTGATATGCTTACCAGAATCCGTAATGGCTATCAGGCAAAGAAGACAACGGTTGATGTAGCACCGTATTCCAAGGTCAAGGCTGAAATCGCCAAGATCCTGAAGAGTGAAGGCTATATCGAAAAGTATGCTGCAGAAGGCGACGGCATCGAAAAGAAGCTCGTTGTTACTCTGAAGTATGGCGCAAATGATGAAAAGGTCATCAAGGGCATCAAGAGAATCTCCAAGCCGGGTCTCCGCGTTTACGCAAAGGGCGACCAGCTGCCGAAGGTTCTGAATGGTCTGGGTGTTGCCATCATCTCCACCTCTGAAGGCATGATGACTGACAGAGAAGCAAGAAAGAAGCACGTTGGCGGTGAAGTCATCGCTTACGTCTGGTAAGAGAAAGGAAAAGACAAATGTCACGTATCGGTAATAAAACGATTACCATTCCTGAAGGTGTCGAACTGACTGTCACTGACGGGAATGAGGTGACTGTGAAGGGTCCTAAGGGAACGCTGACCAGAACGTTCTCCTCATTAATGGACATTACAGTCGAAAACGGTGTTCTCACCGTAAAACGTCCTAATGAAGAGAAGCACACAAAGCAGCTCCACGGGACAACACGCGCTCTGATCAATGCTATGGTCGAGGGCGTTAACAAGGGTTTCACAAAACAGCTGAAGATCGTCGGTATCGGTTACCGTGCCGCATTAAGCGGAAACAAACTGACACTGAACGTTGGTTTCTCCCACCCGGTAGAATTCACAGTTCCGTCTGACGTTACTGTTGAAGTTCCGGATGCGACAACGATCAACGTTTCCGGCATCGACAAACAGTCTGTCGGACAGTTCGCAGCTGTCGTAAGAGCTACTAAGAAACCTGAACCTTACGGAGGAAAGGGCATCCGCTATGCTGATGAACATGTACGCCGCAAGGAAGGTAAGACAGCAGCTGCCAAGAAGTAATGGGAAGGAGAGAGAAAAATGCTGAAGAATACTAAGAAAAATGAAGAACGTATTCGCCGTCACAAGCGTGTACGTAAAGTTGTCAACGGCACTCCCGACTGCCCAAGACTGAACGTGTTCCGTTCCAATGCCAACATTTATGCACAGGTTATTGACGATACAACAGGCAATACACTGTGTGCAGCAAGTTCCCTGGAACTGAAGCTGGAAAATGGCGGCAACATTGAAGCGGCCAAGAAGGTTGGCGAAGCGATCGCCAGGAAATGCCTTGAAAAGAATATCGATTCCGTACGCTTTGACCGCGGCGGATATGTCTATCACGGAAGAGTTCAGGCTCTGGCGGATGCCGCAAGAGAAGCTGGACTGAAGTTCTGAGGAAGGGGAGTACAGAGAGAATGGCAAACGAAAGAAAAACATTCAGAAGACGCGAACCGAAAGAGTTCGAAGACGTAGTAGTCTCCATCAACCGTGTAAGTAAGACTGTTAAGGGTGGACGCAGAATGCGTTTCGCTGCTCTGGTTGTTGTCGGCGACAAGAAAGGCCGTGTCGGCTTCGGCATGGGCAAGGCCGCTGAAGTTCCTGATGCAATCAAGAAGGCAACAGAAGCAGCTACAAAGAGCGTATTCAGAGTAAACCTTGTTGATGACAACCGTACTGTACCGCACAGTGCTGTCGGAACACATGGCGCAAGCCAGGTATTCCTCGCACCTGCTGCTCCTGGTACCGGTGTTATCGCAGGTGGTGCTGTCCGTTCTATCCTCGAACTGGCCGGTGTCAGCGATGTTCTGTCCAAGGTTATCGGCAGCCGTACATCCGTAAACGTTGTTTATGCAACACTGGATGCACTGAAGGGTATGCGCACAGTTGATGATATTGCTAAGCTCCGCGATAAGAAAGTCGCTGAGATTCGATAAGGAGGTACTCTGATGAAATTAAACGAACTGAAAGCCAATGAAGGTGCTCGTTTCACATCCAAGCGTATTGGCCGTGGACAGGGCTCCGGTAACGGCAAAACTGCCGGCAAAGGCCAGAAGGGTCAGAACTCCAGAAGCGGCGGCGGCGTCGCAATCGGTTTTGAAGGCGGACAGACACCGTTCTTCAAGAGAATGCCGAAGAGAGGTTTCACAAACTTTACCCGTAAAGAATATGCTGTAGTCAACGTTGAAGATCTGAACAAGTTCGAAGACGGTGCCGAGGTTGATTTCGCTGCATTAAAGGCAGCCGGCCTTGTTAAGAAGCATCTCGACGGCGTGAAGGTCCTCGGATCAGGCAAACTTGAAAAGAAACTGACTGTCAAGGCAGTCAAGTTCTCCAAGAGCGCCGCAAAGGCGATTGAAGAAGCGGGCGGAAAAGTAGAGGTACTCTAAGATGTGGCATACATTCACCAGCTTGCTGAAGAATAAAGAGACACGGAATCGTATTCTCTTTACCCTGGCAATGCTGTTGATCTATCGCATCGGTTCCGCTATTCCAGTCCCAGGTGTTGACGCCACAGCACTGAGCAATCAGCTTTCCGAGAACGGCATCCTTGGCATTATGAACATGCTGGGCGGCGGCGCTCTGGAAAGACTGTCAGTATTCGCCATGGGTATCGGCCCATACATCACTTCAAGCATTATCATTCAGCTGCTGTCGATGGATGTCATTCCGGCTCTGACCGAAATGGCAAAATCCGGTCAGACCGGCCGACAGCAGATGGATCGCATTACCAGATATCTGGCAGTTGTCCTGTCGTTTGTACAGGGTCTGTCACTGGTATATATGTTTGACAAACAGTACGGAATTCTTGAGAATTCCGCCATGTCCGGATATCTGTTCACCGCAACCGTTATGACAGCTGGTACGATGTTCCTGCTGTGGATCGGTGACAGAATTTCCATGAAAGGCATCGGCAACGGCATCTCGATGATTATCTTCTCGGGTATCGTTTCCAACATGCCGGCATCGTTCGCACAGGTCTACAACATCCTGGCGGGCGGTACCACACAGGGTGAACTGTTCAACGGTATTCTGCAGTTCGTTCTGTACTGTGTGCTGTATCTATTCATTGTAATCTTTGTTATTATTATGGAGACAGCAGTGAGAAAGATTCCGATTCAGTACACAAACAGTTCCAGTATCCGCGGCGGCAGCGATATTACATTCCTTCCGCTTAAGATAAACAGTGCATCGGTCATTCCTGTCATCTTCGCTCAGTCGATCATGACAGCACCTCAGATCATCATCAGTTTCTTCAATACCGACCTGTATCAGAAACTGAGCAGCTTCCTGTCCCTCAACGGATGGGTTGGTCTGACGATCTATGCAGTGTTAACAGTCCTGTTTACGTTCTTCTACACAGACCTGCAGGTAGATCCGGACAAGATGGCTGAAAATCTCAGCAAGTCCGGCGCTTATATCCCAGGCATCCGTCCGGGAAATGAGACAAAGACATATCTGCACAAAGTGCTGAACCGTATCACGGTATTAGGCGCGGCCGCTCTGGTTGTTGTCGCCATCATACCGTATCTGCTTCCAATGTTTACTTCACTGCCCCAGAGCACTGCGATTGGCGGAACCGGCATTATCATTGTTGTCGGTGTAGCTATGGAAACATATGCTCAGCTGAAAGGCCAGCTTACGCAAAAACAGTATCAGGGGTTCCTTAAATAAACATAGGAGGAAAACTTATGAACATTCTTATCATGGGTCCTGCAGGAGCCGGTAAGGGCACAATGTCCGAACTGATCCTGAAGGAGTACGACATTCCGCACATTTCCACTGGTGACATGCTCAGAGAAAATGTCCGGAACAACACTGAACTTGGCAAACTGGCAAAGTCCTACATGGAAGCAGGCAAACTGGTCCCGGACGATGTCATCAATGCCATGGTAGAAGACAGACTTCAGCAGCCTGACTGCCAGAAAGGTTATCTGCTGGACGGCTTCCCGCGTACACTGGTACAGGCGGAAGCGTTCTCGGAAATCGCTGACAAGATCGGCAAGCCGGTAGAGTGTGTAATCGCTCTCGAAGTCGACTTCGAAATTCTTAAGGACCGCATTACCGGACGCCGAATCTGTTCGAAATGCGGAGCGATCTATCATATCAAGGGTCATCCGAGCAAGGTCGAGGGTGTCTGCGATGAATGCGGGGGCGCGCTCATTCAGAGAAAAGACGACACTGTCGAACAGCTCAAAGTCAGAATGGATGAGTACGAGAAGAGCACCAAGCCGGTCATTGATTTCTATGAAGCGCGCGGTGTTGTAAAGCACGTCAATGCGGCTCAGGCCAAGGAAGACGTCTTCGCAGTCATCCAGGAGGCTCTGGAACACTTATCTTAAGTCAAGAGGGTCAGGGAAGGGATCGTATCCCTTCCCTTGGACCGCTATGGAAAGTGAGATTGAATGGGAAAACAGGACGTCATAGAAATTGAAGGCATCGTTGAAGAAACGCTGCCGAACGCCAATTTCAAAGTGAAACTTCAGAATGGTCACGAGATCCGAGCCCACGTTGCTGGTAAAATCCGTATGAACTACATTCGCATTTTACCGGGAGACCGGGTCACCGTTGAAATTTCACCTTATGACTTAACACGTGGGCGCATTACCTACAGACACAAGTAGAAAGAACCAAATTACCGAGGAGGTAAAGAAAATGAAAGTAAGACCATCTGTAAAACCAATTTGTGACAAGTGCAGAGTCATTAAGCGCAGAGGCGTTGTTATGGTTATCTGCGAAAACCCGAAGCATAAGCAGAGACAGGGTTAATTAGGGGAGGAAATTTTATATGCCACGTTTTGCCGGTGTTGATATTCCGCGTAACAAACAGATCGGAACATCACTCACATATATCTATGGTATCGGTCCGACAACTGCGAAGAAGATCCTCGCAGCATGCGGTATTGATGAAACGATCCGCGCCAAGGATCTGACAGACGAGCAGGAAACTGCCATTCGTAACCAGATTGACGCTATCAAGACAGAGGGCGATCTGCGTCGTGAGAGAGCTCTTGACATCAAGCGTCTGATGGAAATCGGCAGTTACCGCGGTCTCCGTCACAGAAGAGGCCTGCCGGTCAACGGTCAGCGTACCCGTACAAACGCTCGTACAAGAAAAGGTCCGCGTCGTACTGTCGCGAACAAGAAGAAGTAATTAGGAGGATATCATGGCTAAAAATCAGAAGAAGAGCGCGACACGTAAGAAGAGAGTCCGCAAGAATATTGCCAAGGGTGTCGCTCATATTCATTCAACATTCAACAATACGATCGTTACGATCGCTGACGAAGCAGGAAACGTTATCTCCTGGAGCTCCGCTGGTGCACTGGGTTATAAGGGTTCCCGTAAATCCACACCGTATGTTGCACAGCTCTGTGCAGAAGCAGCTGCCAAAGCCGCTATCGTTCATGGTCTGAAGACTGTTGAAGTAAATGTTAAGGGTCCGGGTGCCGGCCGTGAAGCAGCCGTCCGTTCCTTACAGACAGCAGGTCTGGAGATTACAGCCATTAACGATGTAACTCCTGTTCCGCACAATGGATGCCGTCCGCCGAAGAGACCGCGCGGTTAATTAAAGATAAAATAGGAGGATTGTTGCATGCAGAGATTTGAACGTGCCGAATTTGAAGTGAAAGAATATGTAGAATCTGAGAATTACGGTAAGTTTATTCTTTCTCCGCTGGAGAGAGGTTTTGGTACAACGATCGGGAATGCGCTCCGCCGAGTGCTGCTTTCCTCACTTCCTGGTGCAGCGGTATTTTCCATCAAGGTTGATGGTGTTTACCATGAATTCACATCCATCCCGGGTGTAAGAGAAGATGTTTCCATGATCATCCTGCAGCTCAAGCAGCTGATCATGAAAATTGAGGATGATGAGGTCTATAACCTGCAGATTTCTGCAAACGGACCTTGCACAGTTACAGCAGGCGATATTATCTGCCCTGCTCAGGTAGAGATTCTGAACAAGGATCTTGAAATCGCGCATCTCGAAAAGGGTGTTTCCCTTGAAATGGAACTGAAAGCCAAGAACGGCCGCGGTTATGTCAGCGCTGATATCAACAAGCAGCGTAACCAGGGCAGTTCCCAGGGCATCGGAACCGTCTTCACGGATTCAATTTACACCCCGATCGAAAAGGTCGCCTATAACGTAGAACCGACCCGTGTCGGTGAAGAAGTCAGATATGACAGTCTGGAAATGGAAGTCTGGACAGACGGATCGATCAATCCGCAGAAAGCACTTTCCATGGCTGCTAAGATCCTGATGGATCACCTCTCAGTAGTCGCCAACATCAATGACGAAGTCGTGATGATGGAAGATGTTCTGAAGGAAAGCGGCGTCGAACAGCAGAATAAGGGACAGCAGTTGATGATCGAAGATCTGGATCTCTCCGTACGTTCCTATAACTGTCTGAAGCGTGCAGGTATTCAGACCGTTGATGAACTGACACAGAAGACCGAGGATGAAATGATGAGAGTCCGTAACCTCGGTAAGAAATCTCTGAAAGAGGTCAAGGACAAGCTCATCGAACTTGGATATGGATTCAAGTCCTTTGATTAATAGGAGGAACGTTTATGTGGAATCGTAAATTTGGCAGAACTGCTGATCACCGTAAGGCAATGCTCAGAAACCTCGCTACTTCCGTCATTTTATACGGCAGAGTTGAGACAACTGAAGCAAAGGCCAAGGATATGCGTGCGGTTGTAGATAAGCTGATCACACTTGGTAAGAAGGGTGACCTGGCTGCCCGCCGTCAGGCTGCGGCTTATGTCCGCAACGTTGTCGCTGATGAAGCTACACAGCAGACAGTTCTGCAGAAGTTATTTGATGAAGTAGCACCGAAGTACAAGGACCGCAATGGCGGATATACCCGTGTTGTAAGAACAGGTACACGCCGCGGCGATGCTGCTCCAATGGCTTATATCGAACTGGTATAATCTGGTTGATCAAGGAGATATTTCTTCGGAAATATCTCCTTTTCTGAAAGAGTCACTTCAGACTTCCAGGATTTTTTGTCAGCAGACAAGGAGGCTGGTATAATAAAAACATTATGAAAAAAAGATTGATTACGGCAGTAACGGCAGCCCTTCTTCTGATGGGCTGCGGCAGTGAACCTGCCGATACAAAACCAGGACCTGATACGGAACCGATCAGCGGCGATCTTTACAGCCGCTACACCAGTGCTGTTGAAAACCGCCCGGCGGCGGATTCCAGCACCGCCGCCATCAGTACGAAATATACCTATCTGTTTTCTGATGGAACAAACGGTATTTATCAGATGGACGGCATTCTTGAACAGGATGAAGAAAGGATCCATATCACGCAGCACCTCAATGCCAACGGCATGGCTTCGGAAATCGACGGATATTATGACGGCAGCCGTCTGTACAATACGTTCAACGGCATTCATTACTATGAAGACATGACGCCGAAAGATGTCAGAGATTCGATGCTGATGCCGCTGGAACCTTTCGTGTTCCCGCAGGACTATGTGCAGGGACTGGCCGAATCAAAGGACGCGGAAGGGAATACGCTGTATTCGCTGGCGATTGCTGAAGACCGTCTCGCCGATGTATTCAAAGACCGTTATGATTTCAACGATATGGATCAGCTGGATGAGTGCAAGGTCACATCCGGTGTGATTACCGATACATTCAGTGAAGAGGGATACTTCCTGAAAGAGACATCCCGTTTTGAGGTCACGTTTGTTTACTCCGGCCAGGAGATCAAAACGATCTATGACGGCAGTGTCAATTATGTCGGATACAACGAGACAGAGGTTGTCATTACCGATGCCCAGAGGGAAGAATTCTCCCAGTATGTTGTCTACACGGATATCGATACCAGTCAGATCGATACCGAGCCTGTTGCGGATGATACACCGGAAGCCACTGCTTCGGCAACCTTCCGCAAGCGTCTTGTCAACCGGCTCGGATATGAGGAAGAAAGTCCCGGTGTATTCGTGCAGAGTTATAACCAGAATGAAGCGTATACCATTGATTTCAACAATCATACCTTCAAGTATTCCAATCGTACGATCAACTATGTCTATAATTGGGATGGTGATATCGGAACGATGGGCAAGTGCACATTGAACTTCGAAACATCCGCCAGTGCGAGTGACTGTACGGAAGAAACCCTGGATATGATCCGCAAGGTCAAGGGATTCCTGCAGATGGAACTGTATTACTGCGGTCTCTCACTCGAAGAGCTGCAGGCTGAAAACTAGAAAGAGGTCAGTATGAGAGCTGTTATTTCGGTTGTTGGAAAAGACCGTCCCGGCATTCTCGCCTTCGTGGCGACCAAGTGCGCGGAACGCAATATCAATATCGTCGACGTGACACAGAAGGTCCTTCAGGATCTGTTCACGATGATCATGATCGTCGATCTGCCGGAGGACCTGGAAAACATGCATCAGGTTGCCGGTGATTTTGAGGTAATGGGTGATGAACAGGGCCTGAAGATCCATGTCATGCATGAGGATATCTTCAAGGCCATGCATACGATTTAGGAGTGTCTATGACAAGATCGACCGACAATATTATGGAAACGATCCGCATGATCGACGAGGAATGTCTGGATATCCGCACCATTACCATGGGAATCTCCCTGATGGACTGCGCCGATACGGACATTGACAGATCATGTGAGAAGATATACCGGAAAATTACGGAAAAGGCGAAAGATCTGGTTCAGACAGCCAAGGATATTTCACTGGAATATGGTATTCCGATCATTAACCAGAGAATTTCCGTAACACCGATTTCCCTGCTGCAGAGCGTCAGCGGCGGTGACTGCACAAAGTATGCGAGAATTCTGGACAAAGCCGGCAAGGACGTCGGTGTCAACTTCATCGGCGGTTATTCCGCACTTGTTCAGAAAGGTATGACCAACGGTGATCGGGAACTGATTGAATCGATCCCGGAAGCATTGGCCTGTACGGATATCGTATGTTCCAGTGTCAATATCGGCTCAACCAAAGCCGGCATCAATATGGACGCTGTCCGGCTGATGGGACAGATCGTGCGCCGCAGTGCCGAACTGACCAAAGACAACAACTGTTTCGGAGCTGCCAAGCTGGTTGTTTTCTGCAATGCGGTGGAAGACAATCCGTTCATGGCCGGTGCCTTCCATGGCATTACGGAACCGGAAACAGTGATTAACGTCGGTGTCTCCGGACCGGGCGTCGTCAGAAATGCGATTCTCAAGGCCGGTAAGAATGCGACAATGGATGAGATCGCCGAAGTGATCAAGAAAACGGCGTTCAAGATCACCCGTATGGGACAGCTGGTCGGTATGGAAGCCAGCCGCCGTCTGCAGGTCCCGTTCGGTATCGTTGACCTTTCTCTGGCTCCGACACCGGCAGTCGGTGACTCCGTTGCCCAGATCCTGGAAGAAATCGGTCTGGAACAGTGCGGCGGTCCCGGCACGACAGCAGCACTGGCGATGCTGAATGACGCTGTCAAAAAGGGCGGCATTATGGCATCCAGTTCCGTCGGCGGACTTTCCGGCGCGTTTATTCCGGTATCGGAAGATGCCGGTATGATCGCGGCAGCCCGCAGCGGCACACTGAAAATAGAAAAACTCGAAGCGATGACGGCGGTATGTTCCGTCGGTCTTGATATGATCATTATTCTCGGTGATACAAGCGCCGAAACGATTTCGGCGATCATCGCGGATGAGGCCGCTATCGGTATGATCAACAGTAAGACAACAGCCTGCCGTCTGATTCCCGCGATCGGCAGAAATGCCGGGGAAGACCTGGTATTCGGCGGCCTTCTCGGTGAAGGTCCGGTCATGCCGGTCGGCAAAGGCAGTGCGGAAACAATGATTTCCAGAGGCGGCAGGATTCCTTCACCGATTCAAAGCTTAAAAAACTAAATTATTCGTTTCTTTGAGGTAGAATAGATATAACAGGTGGTGATTGATATGATAAACAGACTTTCTGATCAGGAACTGCGGGCAATCGTCAGCAGTGCCATACATGGAAACCGCGATGCGATTACAGAACTGCTGAAATATTACACAGCAGATATGTATTTTGTTTCCAGGCTTTATCTTGATAATAAAGAGACAGCGAAAAAATCCGAACAGAAAGCGCTCCGTACCGCTCTGCAGAGACTGGGCGAATCACTGAATGCACCGGACATTACGGAATGGATGGTCAGCATTGTCCGTAAGGAAGCGCTCAGACAGCTGACACCCGTCAGGACTTCAGCCGCATACAGTTCGTATTATGACAGTTCTGATGAATATCCGACCCGTGAGGATGCCATGGCATTTGACGAAGATGAATGCCGTATCCGCATTCTGAAAGCACTGGATCAGATCACGGAACCGGAACGTGCCGTTGTGGCGATGCGTTTCTTTGATCATATGTCCATTGACGAGATTGCCAAATCGCTGATGGTATCTCTGGATGAGGCAAGATCACTGCTGGTATCAGGCAAAGCCGGGCTGAGGAACTCCGGAACGGCTGTCAGTACACTGATGGCATTATGTGAAAGAGTGAACCCGGATACATATACAACCGAAGCAATCGTCATCGATGAACCGCGTGAGGTCGAAGAACTGCCGGCTGAAGCAGCTGCCGCAAAACCGGTTGTTGCTGAAACACCTGCCGCACCGGTACACGAACCGGAACACAGTGAACAGATCGTTCTGCCGGAGCCGGAGGAAACACCAACTCCGCAGGCTGCGGATGAACATCCGATCATTCTCGAAGTTCCTGAACCGGCACCGGAAACACCGGTGATTCCTGAACCGGAAGAGAACGAACTGCCGGAAATCGCAGTGGCTGAACCAGTCGCTATCCCTGAACCTGAACCGGTCATCAAGGAAGTTCAGACAGCCGTTGAACAGCCGCGTGTCCTTGAGGAACCCGAGGAGGAAAGAAAGATGCCTGTCCGTAAGAAGAAAAAGTCTCATATTCTCCTGAAGAGTCTGATTGCGATTCTGCTGGGTGCAGCGGCAGGCCTTGGCCTGTACCTCTATCTGGTCATGAACAAGCCGAAACCGTACCAGCCGCAGACAAAGCCGCAGACTACGGAAAAGGAAGAGACAACGGATAAGCAGGAAGAGAAACCGGCCGAAACCAAGACAGAAGAGACAAAGACCGAAGAAACAAAACCGGCAGAAACACAGCCGGAAAGCCAACCGGCAGAAACCCAGCCGGCGGATAACGGTGTCATCGGTACCGCTGAGGTCATTGTTGACCAGCTGCGTATCAGAGCCGGATCCGGTACAGGTTTTGACGAACTGGATGTTGCTGAATACGGTGCTGTCTATGATGTATACGAAGTCAGAACGGATGCCCAGTACATGTGGTACCGCATCGGTGATGACATGTGGATCGCTGACTCGGAAGGCGAATGGGTAACCTTCACGCCAAGCAACTGATAACCTGAAAAAAGACTTCAGCAATGAAGTCTTTTTTACTATACTTGTCATGTATGGACGATCTGCAGAAAATTCACGATGCCGCAAGAGAAGATCATGTTCCGATCATGAAGGATGACGGAATGGCTTTTCTGCTTGCCTATCTGAAAGAACATGAGAATATCAGGGATATTCTGGAATGCGGCACAGCGGTAGGTTATTCAGCAATCAATATGGCGGAAGTCCGCTGGGATATGACAGTCGACACATTGGAAATCGATCCGGAAATGTATGAGACAGCCTGCCGCAATGTCAAGGAACGCGGTCTGCAGGACCGAGTAAACTGCTATCTCTGTGATGCGGCGGAGTTTCAGACAGATAAGATCTATGATCTGATTTTCATTGATGCGGCAAAATCACAGTACCGACGCTATATGGAACATTTCTTCCGCAATACGATGCCGGGAACGGTGTTTATCTTTGATAATCTGAATTTTCACGGTATTGTCGACGATCCGCAGCTTTCTGATAACCGCGGTACACTGCAGATGACAAGGAAGATCCGAAACTTCCGGGAACATCTTCTGAATGACAGCCGTTTTGAAACAGTCTATTATCCGGATACCGGCGACGGCGTTGCGGTGGCAAAGCGAAAAAAAAGTTCCTCATTTGAGGAACAGTCCGGTAAACAGTGAATTCAGAAAACTGATGACAATACTGAGGAATACAGCTGAACCGAAAGTTTTGATATGAGCACCGGATGTCATGGAAAAAGCCAGTGACAGTACAACACCATTGATAATGAATGTGAACAGTCCGAGTGTCAGCACCGTGATCGGAGCTCCGAGGAACATCAGAATCGGCTGTACGGTATTCTGCAGCAGGGTCAGGATCAAAGCCAGAAAAATGATCGAGCCAATACCATTAAAGTTCACGTTTTTGGATAATTTATCAACAACCAGCAGAGAACAGAAGGTAATACCGGCTGTTACAAGATAATCTGCCATAATATCAATCTCCTTTTTTAAGAGGACACTCTGCGGTGTCCTCTGTTTATATTATTCCTATTGTCCTGAAAATCAATGACGGAAACTGCCGCTGTGATGGGAGAATCCCCCGGAATTGACAGTTGTTCCGCCGCCCCTTCCGGAAGAGGAACTGCGAGGCAGAGGCGTATGCATTTCCGTGCGGTTGATAAACAGGTCCTGGACACGGTTAATATTGATGCCGTTTCTGGCAAAGTAGTTATGCGCTTCTGTCTTGATACCGGTGTTTTTGTTGCGGGCTTTCAGACCCAGGCAGGTCAGAAGAGCGGCAATCGGCGGCAGGCCGAAGGTCGCACCGATCTTCATACTGCGGCTGGCTGCTTCCTGTTCCTTTTTGTTCTGCTGATAGGCAGGGTCGTTGTTGGTGTCAAACGGTTCACCGTGGGATTCCAGATATGTCAGCATCGTATCAGACTGGCTCAGGAATTCACTGCATGCTGTATACCAGTCGGAGGAGGACAGGAAGTACTCGATCCGGCGGGCCATTTTCGTTTTGGCGTGATCCGTGAATGCAGTGTTGGCAGTATTGCCATGTGCGCACAGGTCATATTCGCCTTCGTTCATTGCGACCAGCAGAAGGATACCGTCATCACTGATGCCGAGATCTTCATTGTTGAAGACATACTCCGAAGCATCGACGACATTGTTTGCAAAGCCGCGGTAGGTATCAATGAAGCGGATATAGACACCGCAGTTATGTACGTCGGAAATGCGCTGGGCATAGGCATCCAGCTGTTCCAGCTGATAATCACTGATCAGTCCGGTTTCATCATCGACATGAACGTCATTGTCGGCGAATACCGGCAGCAGGAACATGCCGAGACCAAGCGTGAGGATCAGTACAGTCAGAAGGCTTCTCAGTTTTTTCATCAGAGTTTACCTCCCAGTAAGACAAAGAACAGAATGACGATACCGACTACCGTGATGATCAGGAACCAGCGGATCAGCTTCATGTTGTCCGTCGGCATGTCACCGACCATCCGGCCGGTCTGACCGTTCATCGCGAACAGATAATTCGTGTTGTTCCACTTCGTCGACAGCATCCATACCGGCAGCAATGCGTAGTGAACGCGGCCGCGGCGGATATTGATCTGCTGGCTCTCCGGGAAGACACCGGAATAACCAATGATCGTTTTATGCAGTTCCGAGGTGGTACTGTTGCGCATGCGGTTTTCCGCACGCTTGGCATCCACTTCCGGCTCGACATCATAACGGTCAGCCAGATAACCCGGCAGATAAGCCATTTCAAAGGGAACCATTTCATCGTAGTCGAACGGTTCGATGGCATCCATGAATTCATCCGGCATTTTGCTGGAGGCATCGGCAGGTACTTTTTCAAAGGAAACAGAACCGCCGCGCAGCAGACGATAATGCTCGGTAATGGTCACAAGATCATCACCGCGCTGGGTGGAGTGTGTACGTTCCGCCCGGAAGGAAGCGTTAATGTCGACCCGGGCATCATAGAGCCAGAAGGGGACATAAACACCTTTGATTTCCTGAATATGATTGTTACGGGTAAAGGCATCCGGAAGCAGCGGCTTACCTTTGTAAAACTCCTTCAGTTTACTGACAGCCTGATCCTTTGTCAGCTTGAACGGAATGACATAGTCAGGCTTCAGGGCACCGTGGAACTGAGCCGGGACGATCGTCGGGTTGCCGCAGTAGGGACAGCTGGTGGCAGCTGTGTTCTCATCACAGATCAGCTGGGCACCGCAGGAAGGGCAGCTGTAAGCACGCAGATGCTTCGCTTCTTCTTCCGTCCACTGCAGCGTTTCAATATCGGCGGTTTCCGTACCCTGTTCAACGGCTGCCGCATTGGCGGCGCCATATACTTCTTCTATTTCGGCATTGCTGAAGGTCGAACCGCAGAAGTCACATTTCAGCTTCTGCTCAGTCGCGTCCCAGTGCAGCGGACCGCCGCAGGAAGGACACTGATAGTTTGTAACCTGATCAGCCATAAATATCACCAACCTTTATCTTTAAGAAAGGACCCGGGCAGAAATGACCCGGATCCTTTGGAAATCATTCAGAACCGGAAAGAAGCTCGTTATTATTCCGGCTTTGGTTTTCCGCAGTTGCTGCAGAAGTTGCCTTCATTGACAGCGTTGCAGCTCGGGCAGATCCATTTTGCAGAAACAGGTCTCGGTTCACCGCAGTTGCTGCAGAAATTGCCTGTGCTTTCAGCACCGCACTTCGGGCACTTCCATGCATCCGGTGCAGTTGTCTGAGCGGCTTTCGCGTTTGCAGCATTCTGATACATGGCGGTAACGTTGACGCCGCCAGCTGACTGGGCAGCATTCAGTCCGATGAAACCGGCAGCGGCGCCGTTCGGATTGTTGGCTGCGTCTCTCATAGCATCTGCTGTGGCAGCGGCCATGTTGGCAGCACCGAGTGTCGGGTCTGCATATGTGGCAGCAACCTGGAGCTGCTTGATTCTTTCTTCGTCATCAGCATTTGCCTTGATGGAGGACATGCCGAAGGAAACGATTTCAACACCGCGGAGCTGTGTCCATTTCTTGGAAAGCTCACCGTTCAGCAGTTCTGTCAGTTCAACTGTATGAGCCGGCAGCTGAGAATAACGGACGCCTTTCTCGCTGATCTTTGCGAATGCCGGCTGCAGAGCGGTCAGCAGTTCGGATCTCATCTGATCTTCCAGTTGAGAAACTTTGTAAACGTCAGAAACATTTGCACAGACATTTGTGTAGAACAGAATCGGGTCTACAACTTTAATGCTGTATTCGCCGAAGCACTTGACGCTGACATCCAGGTCAATGTTGGCACGTGTATCGATCACTCTGAACGGAACCGGTGAAGCTGTGCCGTATTTCAGACCAGTGATTTCCTTTGTATTGAAGTAATAAACTCTCTGATCCGCTGCCGGCTGTCCGCCGAATGTGAAACGCTTGCCGATTTCCGCGAATACATTCTTGATGCCTTCGCTCAGAGTACCCGTAAAGATAGACGGTTCTGTCTTGGAATCATATTTGTATTCACCTGGTTCAGCACAGAGGTCAACTACCTGACCCTGTTCGACGATGACCATGCACTGTCCGTCTGCTACAGCAATTACAGAACCATCAGTTATGATGTTGTCACTGCCGAAGTTGCCGGAAATGCCTGATGTTCTCTTGGTGCCTTTGATTACGATCGTGTCGTTCGGAATTGCTTCACAATAGAAATACTCTTTCCACTGATCAGCCAATGTTGATCCGGCTGCACCTAAAGCTGCTAAAACTAATCCCATTTTATTACTCTCCTTCGCTTTATATAATGCAATTTACGCTAATAAAATCATAGCATTCACATGACCGGTGGTCAATGCGTTGAAACCAGAAAACCGGATATTAAAAAACCGTTTCCATCGGAAACGGTTCTGTGAGTGAATCAGTATGTCAGCATCGGTGTGCGGCGGGCAGAATCATAGATATCCTGCAGTTCATATCCGAAGAGGATCTGTTCCGCCTTGACGCGCATGTCGGTCATTTCCAGACCGTCGCCGACCGTGATCGTATGGCCAATCTTGTAGGTGTTGGAATAATTGCCTTCCATATCATAGAAGTCGCAGATGAAGTCAATGGTATCGCTGGCCTTGAGGCAGACGACCTTTTCTTCCGAATTGCCGTTGACGTCTTCTTCAGCATATTCACCGTTCAGAGCGTCTTTTTCATTGATATAAGGAATCAGCTTGCCATCGGTCTGCAGATCGTCATAGACCATTTCCGCACCGAGAACGACGCCGTTTTCTTCTTCGCCGGAATATTCGACGATCAGGTGGGCACGCTGTCCGTTCAGCAGGCAGGGGATATAGCCGCGGGTGACCCAGGTGCCGTCTTCGGCCGGTTCACTGTACAGCATATAATACGGAACGATCTGATCATTGACAGCCGGCCACAGACCGTCATATTCCATGACAAGATCATTGTCTTCATCAAAGGTGAAGATATTGTCCAGACCGAGATCCAGATAACCGTTATCATCCTTGACCCAGACGTTCAGTTTGACATCCTGCACCAGACTCCAGTCTTCTGCGGACAGAGACAGGACCTTCTTGCCGTCTTTCTCTGTCAGGATCAGATCAGAACTGTCGAGATGACTTCTGCCGCCCATCAGGAGCTGGGAGAGAAGGCCAAAGGTGGAATTGTCGACGCCGGAATTGCCGCCCAGCAACTGGGTAATATCGATGACGTTGGAAGAGGAGCTGCCGCTTCCGCCGCCAAGGAGACTGTTCAGATCGATCGTCGAGAACGGAGTGCCGTTGGATACCTGGCCGCCGCCCAGCAGATCGAAGATGGAAGAAGAAGTGTAGTTGTTGGCTGCCTGACCGGAGGACTGCAGGGTTGCGAATGATTTGACAGCACCGGCATAATCACTGTTGAAGTCGATGTTGTCATAGATCTGGACCATGCCGCTGACTCGTCTGATGTTCCGGTACGGGAAGTAAACACTGACACCGTAGGCGTTATTGATATTGCGGGTACGGTTGTATTTGACACATTTCTGAATTGCCTCGGCAAGTTCCTTTGACTCAGGCGTGTTCAGCATGGTGCAGAAGTGGACCATGTCAATCTGGTCGATCTTCTGAGATGCGGCGAATTCTCTTGTGGAGCTGCGGGCATCTGCCACTGCCTGGTAATTGTTATTCTGAACGTTCTCCGTCAGCATCTTCGAGAACTTGGTCAGGGATGCCGGGACAGTGTTCTTGAATTCCGCCAGGTCAATGATTGAAAGTGTGTACTTGTCACTGGCGGACACATAGTTGGACTGTCGGGTGGTGCAGAATGTATCGATGACGGTCTTGCCGAGTTCGACAGACGGGGTGGAAGTGTTTTTCGCCAGCTGGCTCAGCCAGTCAACGTGATACCAGCCGGTGCCCGGTTCGGTTTCTTCCGAAGCCAGCAGGTAGTCAGCGTATGGTTCGACAGCGATCGCGGTTTCCATATTGGCCATCAGGCAGGCATCGAAGCCGATGATGTCGAACTTGACGCCGCCCGCTTTCAGGCCGGCCGCGATACGGTCGACTGTCATGGAGCCGTTCGGATATACTTCGTCATAGCCATAACCGGCATACGATCCGCCGCCGTGATCCCACATGATCAGAATATAGCGGTTGGCCGGATAGTTCTTGGAACAGTACTGAATGAATTCCGCCAGTGTAGCGGCGTCAGTCATCGGCTTGCGTCCGAGATTGCCTTCCAGTTTCTGCAGGGAACGGTCGGAAACGCGCCAGATCTGATTGGTGTTGGACGATACGACAGAGTTCTTCCAGCGTTTTGTTCCGCCGGTTTCAACGATGATGTTCACTTTGTCGGAATGCGTGGCATATGCCATCTCATTCAGATCGGACGTGCCCATGCCGTAATTGGTTTCCAGATCGGTACCGCACATGTAGACCATAACGGTTACCTGATCCTTGCCGTCGCCAAGCAGCTTCGTATACTTGTCACGTGAGCCGCTGGCTACCGTTGTGTCAGCCTGCGGTGTTGTGGCATTGGTATAGGTGACGTTGTTTGTCGTCTGGGTGCCGAAGTGATAACCGGTAGACGGTGCCGAAGGCGTCTGGGTTGTCTGCTGGGTCGGAGCCGGGGTCTGCGGCTGGGTGACAGGTGTCTGTGTATTGCCGCCACCGAGAATGTTTCCGCCGCCGAAAACCAGCAGGGCCAGTACTGCCAGCAGGGAAAGCGAACCGCCGCCGCGTGTAATACCTCTTATCGGTTTCTTGTTTATCGGTTTCTTGTCGGATGACTCCTTCTGGCTGTTGCCAACTGGGCCGGTATTAAGACCTTCTTCTCGCTTATGAACTTCACCGGTCTTGCCAGAGTCATGGCGTTTTCTGCTATGTGGACCTTGTGACATATTATTTTCCTCCAGATACTTTGCTAAAAACATTATAGCAAATTGTAATCATAAAAATGTGTTCATAATTAACTTGAAATAATAGAAAGATAGTGCTATCATAATTTCGCTGCCTTAATAGCTCAGTCGGTAGAGCACCTGGCTGTTAACCAGGGTGTCACAGGTTCGAGTCCTGTTTAAGGCGCCATATATGTGAAAAGACAACTTTAGATGTCGTATGACAACTTTGTTGTCTTTTTCTTTTGTTTTTTTTTGCCAGGCAAGCGGAAGCTAATGAATGTTTATATGTGTAGTTACTTTATGAAATCTTCAAAGCCCAAACAGCAGCGGGAGATGATGCAGTGCTTCAATGCAATCATCAATGCGATTGATGAAATAACTGATCCTGTTGCAATTGCATAATGATAAACACTAGGGAAAAGAGGATCGGCAAAATGTCGGTCTTCTTTTTGATATCCGCGAACGGAATAAACGCCGGTATGCTTTCTGTATTTTCCAAAACAAAAGGATTCCGGTTTTTCCGGAATCCCTGTCTGCTGAATCAGCCTTCAATCATGATCGTATGTTTTTCGGGGATTTCATTCATCGGTTCCTTTTTCGGAACATTCAGTTTCAGTACACCATCCTCAAACTTCGCAGTGATGTCTGCTTCGGTGATATCCTCGCCGACATAGAAACTTCTTTGCATCATTCCTGAATAACGCTCCTGCCGCATGTATCTGCCTTCCTTGTCATTGCCATTCTTTTCCAGGCCTTTGGCAGCGGTAATACTCAGATAGCCGTTGTTCAGCTCAACATGGATCTGATCCTTTTTAAACCCGGGCAGATCAATCTCCACTTCATAGTGATCTTCATGATCTCTGACATCGGTCAGCATTTCCCGATTGGCATGTCTGCCATAGAGCTTCCTGTCAATGTCATGAAACCTCGCAGGGAAAAAATCATCCATCCAGTCATCAAACAGATTGTCATTGAAAATTTCCGGTAACAACATAGTCATTCACCTCCTGTTCATTCATCATGTTTATCGAAATAAACTATGTGCCGAACAAGGGAAGGAGGGTTTGGATTCTTTTCGGGGATCTTCTCTTTTCCTTTGCAATTATGTTCTAACTCACTTTTTTAGCACTGTCAATAGGAGAGTGCTAAATTTTTTGCTTAAGGTTGCAGAGGATTATGAATAAGACCGGCTGCAAACGGAAGACCGGAAGGAGAGATGCCCGGCGGATCTGAAAGACCCGGAATGCCGGAAGCTGAAGGCATGACGATGCATGTGACAGAATACGCTGACGGTGAAGAAATGTATTCCTATGATTACGCGATGCTGGGGCAGAAGTACTGTATCGACCGGATCGGCGGGATTCATAATGATCATTACGATTATGATATCTGCCGGATCGTATTCAATCCGGATCTGTATGAACTGCCGGTACTGTGGTACGGCGCTCCCGTAAGCGACGGCTTCATTGAAACTACCGAACAGTATCGGAATACCGCCTTCCTGTGGGATTCTGATTATCTCTCGCAAACGAGAGACATGGAATTTGAAGGTGAAACGTATCACTTCGAGGAACTCTGCGGCACCGCACTGAAGCGTATTCTCTTCAAAGACGGCGATCCTGTCATGGTTATTTATACGGATGATGATGGAAACCCCGCCGCTTCCGCCAACGGACATGTGTATGTTTACAGAATCACCGGTATCGATGACAGAGCGGATGAATCGCTGTTTGAGGTTGAACCGGGACTGGAAATGATAACTTACGGCCATTAATTCCATGAATGTCATCTTCGGATGGCTTTTTCTTTATTTGAGCGTGGCGATCCGCCACGCTTTTTGATCGGGTGCTTTCTATATTGTTATTATTCAATAATTTGATACCATTCTAATGATTTGGATAGAACATTTTGAAGTGAATTTCGGATATTTTGAGGAAATGTAACAAAAGCAGCATCAATATATTTTTGAGCAATGTCCGCTATAAATACCTATACAAAGGTCTTGTGATTTGCAAAAAGTGTGGTCGGAAGATGACTTGTTATGTCGGAAAGGGAATGGGTGGTACAAAGTATTTGTACTATCGATGTGAGCACTGTAAGATCCTATTGCCTGAGAAGCGAATCACAGATGAATATCTATCTGATTTAAACATGTTGTTACAGGAAGATGAGATGGCAGAAGTTTCATTTACAGAAATGGAGTTTTCTGAGAAGCGTACCACAAACTCAATTTCGAAAAAGTTTTTGTATAAAATTTTTAACACAAAAATATTGTGCTCAAACAGCACATAAGGTGAGCGTATTTTTCACCTTAAGGCATTTTGTTCTGCGATCAGTGCGCTGGACCATGTTGAACTGATTTTAAAATGGATACAATCTCTGAAAAAGAAAAGCCATGCCGAAGCACAGCGGGAATATCCTGTCTGACAACCGGACCAAACGGTTTTCATTGCCGCTTACATCTGTATGTGGCTTTTAGTTTTCGGGCACGGTGTTATGCACTGCGGGATCTTCAAATGCTTTCATCACCGCGCGTACGGAGTCAAAGAGTTTCGGCTTCAGCTGCTTAATCGGTTCAGGGGAGTCATAGATGATTGCCGAATAACAGGCTCCGTTGATCAGTTCAATGATCAGATACATCATGGTATGAACATCACGATAGGAGGCTGTCTGCTGCGCCTGCTTCAGAATATTATTGAATGTTTCCGACATCTCCGCACTGTTTTCAAGAATCGCCCAGCTCAGGTTTTTATGGATGAAGCGCAGAAGAATCCTGTCCGCCGCAAGTTTTTCAATGATTCTGTCTGCCACATAGATCACTTTGTTTTCAAAAGTGTCATTCTGATCCGGTAGACTGTTCAGAGCTTCGTGGAGGATTTCATATGATTTGGTGATGATGATGCGGTTGCGGATATCGTACTTGTCTTCAAAGTAAAAATAGAATGTGCCTTTTCCGATCCCGGCTCTTTTTGCGATATCGGCGATCGTTGTATTCTGAAAACCTTCCTCGGTAAACAGCGCAAAAGCCGCTTCCATCAGGGAGGTTCTTTTTCTCAGTTTGTTCAGAGCTGCCTTGCCGTCCGTTTTCATAAGTCCTCTTTTTTTCTGTACAAATAATATCACAAAAAACTTGACCAATAGTCGAAAAAGATTAGAATAAAAGTCGACCGATGGTCGAAAAAAGGAAGTGCAATATGAAAAAGATCAGTTCATTGATTGTAAAAAAGAGAATGATGATCCTGATCATCTCTCTGGTATTGCTGATTCCTTCCGTGTTTGGCTATATCAGTACAAAGATTAATTACGATCTTCTGACATACCTTCCGAAAGAGATCGACACAATGAAAGGGCAGGATATCCTCAAGGAGGATTTCGGCACCGGCGCATTCTCGATGCTTGTCAGCGAGAATATGGAGCCGAAAGAGGTAAGTGCCCTGAAGGAAAAAATACAGGATGTTCCTCATGTCAAGGATGTCATCTGGTATGACAGTCTGCTTGACACGTCCGTTCCGATGGAGATGCTGCCGAAGGATTTATACGAGGCATTCAATCACGGGGATGCGACGCTGCTGATGATTCTGTACGATGACACATCCTCCGCCGAAGGCACCATGGATGCGGTGCGCGAAATCCGTAAGATCGCGGATGAAAGAGTGTTCCTGAGCGGTATGACGGCAGTGCTTGTCGATACCCAGGCGCTTTCCGAAGCGGAGGCGCCGCTGTATGTATTGCTGGCGGTTGTGCTATGCGCAATCACCCTGATGCTTGCCATGGACAGCTGGTTGGTTCCGTTTGTCTTTCTGGCAAGTATCGGAATCGCGATTGTCTACAACCTCGGCTCCAATCTGTTCCTGGGCCAGATCTCCTATGTCACAAAGGCACTGGCTGCGGTATTGCAGCTGGGCGTGACGATGGATTATTCAATCTTCTTATGGCACAGCTATGAAAAATATGCGGAAACCGAAGATAAGGAAAAAGCGATGGCGCATGCGATCGAAGACACGATGTCAAGCGTGATCGGCTCTTCCGTCACGACAATCGCAGGTTTTATCGCCTTATGCTTCATGAGCTTCACACTCGGTCTTGATCTTGGCATTGTCATGGCCAAGGGCGTACTGCTCGGTGTGGTCTGCTGTCTGACAGTCCTGCCGGCAATGATCCTTGTGTTTGACAAACCTTTGAGAAAAACAAAACACAAAGCCTTATTGCCTGACCTCAAAGGCATCGCAACATTCAGTATCGGTCATGAAAAGATTGTATTGATACTCTGCGCATTGTTATTGATCCCGGTTGTCCACGGATACCGCAACACACCGGTTTATTACAACCTGGACAGTTCACTTCCAAGAGACCTTGCTTCCATTCAGGCAAATGAAAAGCTGAAGGAAGAATTCAACATGAACTCCACGCATATGCTTCTGATGGATGCAGGTGTTGAAGAAAAGAAGGTCATGGAAATGGCGGATGAAATGAAAAAGGAAGACGGTGTGAAATTCGTGCTCGGACTCAACACGGTCAAAGGACCGCTGATTCCCGAAGAATTCGTACCGGAAAAACTGAAAGACGCACTGATCAGTGACAATTATCAGCTGCTGCTGATCGGATCGGAATATGAGGTGGCTTCCGAAGCGGTGAACAATCAGGTCGCAAAGCTGACTGAAATCGCCAAAGCCTATGATTCGGAATCGATGCTGATTGGGGAAGCTCCATGCACAAAAGATCTGATTGAAATCACCGATTATGACTTCAACACCGTCAGTACCGTATCCATCGGCGTGATCTTCCTGATCATCGCGATTGTGTTCCGCTCGGTTTCCCTGCCGGCACTGCTTGTGGCAGTCATTGAGTTCGGGATCATGATCAATATGGGAATTCCCGCATATACGGGATCGAAGATTCCGTTTATCGCTTCCATTGTCATCGGCACCATCCAGCTTGGTTCAACCGTCGACTATGCGATTCTGATCACAACAAAATACAGACGCAGCCGCACAGCCGGTGTTCCGGTGAGGAAAGCTGTCACGGATGCGGTCAATGAAAGCGCGAAATCCGTCATGGTCAGCGCACTGGCATTCTTCGCTTCGACATTCGGTGTCGGCATGTACTCCAACATCGATATGATCAGCTCACTATGCACACTGATGTCCAGAGGCGCTTTGATCTCAATGCTGTGCGTACTGCTGGTGCTGCCGGCAGTGCTGGTGGCATTTGACGGAATCATTACAAAAACAACGCTTGCGCAAAAGGTTTAAGGGAGGAAACAGATTATGAAAAAGTATATCGGATGTCTGCTTGCATGCTGTATGATCGCTGCAGTCCCTGACGTGACAGCGGTACATGCGGAAGACGAAACAGACGAAACAGGCGAAACAGAAAAGAATGAAACAGTTTATATCATCACCGACGGATCCGGAAAACCGGATGATGTGGTGGTCAGCGAATGGCTGAAAAACGTGAAGAAAGCGGATGTGCTCAAAGATGTCACATCGCTTGAGAATATTGAAAATGTGAGCGGTGAGGAAACCTTCACCCAGAACGGAGATGAGCTGACATGGCAGAGCGGCGGCAATGATATTTATTATCAGGGCACAACCGATGAAGAACTACCGGTTGCTGTCAATGTCACCTATGAACTGGACGGAAAGACAGTCACCCCCGAAGAAATCAAAGGACAGAGCGGTCATGTGAAAATCCGCTTTGATTATGAAAACAGAACTGAGACAACAGTCAGTCTGAACGGAAAACAGATTCAGACAAAGATGCCCTTCGCAGTCATCAGCGGCATGCAGCTGCCGGCGGAACATTTCTCTGAGATCACTGTTACAAACGGCAAAGTGGTCAATGACGGAAAGAATTCATATGTCATCGGCATGGCATTCCCCGGTCTGATTGACGCACTGGCGCTTTCTGAAAATGATGAGCTTTATAAAAAGCTCGAAGACATCGATATCCCCGAATCCATTGAAGTGGAGGCGGACGCAAAGGACTTTGATCTCTCACTGATCATGAGCCTGGCCACCAGCGATATCAGTTCCCTTTATGAAGGAAATCAGCTGGATACATCCTTTACACAGGATATCAGAAAGCTTTCCGAAGCCACTGATCAGCTTGTCAGCGGCACAAAGCAGCTCAAGGATGGCAGCACAGCCCTCAAAGACGGTTCCGGCGCGCTTCTCGAAGGCACCGGCACACTGAAAGCGGGAACACTTTCACTCAAAGACGGTCTGTTTACCATCAATAACGGTTCTCTGACTCTCAAAGACGGCACTGCTTCTCTTTCCGCCGGCGCAGGCACACTGAAAGATGGCACGGCACAGTTTGAAACAGGTATCAACGGTGCGGTTGACGGAATTGCCCGTCTGAAGACAGGCAGTGATTCTCTGAAAGACGGAACCGCCTCCCTCAAGGCAGGCGCCGAAGAACTGTCCGCAGGTTCAGAGTCCGTTAATACCGGAGCGAAACAGCTTTCCGAAGGAACCGGCGCACTCAGCGAAAACAGCGCAAAACTGCATGAGGGTGCTGAAAGCCTTTCCGCCGGTGCGGATTCCATGGCGGCGGGAATCGAAAAGCTTTCCGGCGGTATTTCCCAGGTTGATAACGGCCTTGCCCAGGTGCAGAACGGTGCCGGTGAATTCAGTGAAAAACTGAGCGGCGGCATTGATCAGCTGAGTGCAGGCATCTCTGATGCGGGCACCGGCGCTTCACAGATCAAGGCAGGTCTTGAGAATGCATATACAGGCGCGGAAAGTCTTGAAACAAATCTCACGGAACTTTCTGCCGGAGCTCAGGCTTTGAGTCAGTCAATGAGTGACAATTCAGCTGCGCTCAGCGGTGCGGCTATGGCAGATACAGCAGATCTGGGTGATGCGAAAACACAGATCGCGGCTGCCAGAGAAAGCATTGAGGCGCTTGTCGCAGCAGGCACACTGACACAGGAACAGGCTGACCCAATCCTGGCATCACTCAATAGTGCAAACGGCAGTCTGGATCACGCATCAGCAGTGAATTCCGCATCCTCCCAGAGTATCGCCGACGCGATGAGCGGCTTTGTTACCGCGGCATCTACAATCAACAGCGGTGCTTCACAGCTGAGCACCGGTGCCGGTGATCTCAAGGACGGTATATCAACGCTGAGCACAGGCATGGATTCACTGAGCGCAGGCATTGATGCGCTGTCAAAAGGCGCTGAGTCAATGAAGACTTCCGCCGGTGAAGGCCTTACACAGCTGACAAGCGGTCTTGATCAGCTGAAGCAGGGAACCGCCTCACTCAATGATGAGGAAAGCGGAGTCGGCTTATTAAAGAGCGGCGCGTCACAGCTGCAGGCCGGTACAAAAGAGATGGCGGCCGGAACGGAACAGCTTTCCGCAGGTGCAGGAACACTGGATGCAGGTGCGAAACAGCTGGCAGCCGGTACCGGTACATTGAATGAAGGCGCAAAGAGTCTTTCCGAAGGTGCGAAGGCGCTGGATGATGGTGCCGGTGCGCTGAACAGCGGCATCGGTGAACTCGATGCCAACACAGACAAACTGAAAACCGGTGCGCAATCCCTTTCTGCCGGAGCTGTACAGCTTGCGGATGGCGCGGATGCAGTGGCTGCAGGCGCAAAGAGCCTTTCCGATGGAATCACTCAGGCTTATAACGGCGCGGACGCACTGAACACAGGCGCTGAAACACTCTATGACGGAGCGGACAGACTGGATCAGGGCATCGGCACACTCGATGAAGGTGTGAGCACGTTATTGAGCGGTATGGATCAGTTCAAGGCGGAAGGAATCGACAGACTCACTGAAATATTCGGTGACGAAATGGATGATGTGATTGAAAGACTGCGTCTGATCGCAGACGGTGAAAACACTTATACAAACTTCGCCGGTGCGGATGATGACGCAAAGACATCCACAAAATTCATCTTCAAGATGGAATTCTGAAAAAAGGAATCTTAAGCATCTTTGAAACAGATCTGTACGCATGTACGGATGCTGATATGAAAGATGTGAATGAAAGTACGGTTTAATTAATCTTCCCGTCAGGGTCGTATAACCGTGCTTTTTGTTATTCACAATGGAGAAGAAAACACAATGTTACCTGAATGATGAAAATTCGAAAAAACATCGTTAAGCGACGAAGAAGTTGAGAGCGTCAATGGCGGCGTTATTCACCTGCATCATGCCACCGATAAATTTGAGGTAATTGATGATGAAACCGGTGATGTCCTGGGTACGTTTGACTACGATAATCTGGAAGGCGCCCAGCAATATGCAAGGGAGATCGGCGTAGAAGACAGGCTGGTTGCTACGACATACGTATTTGAATTGCGAAGAGAATATGAAGCAAAACAAGTGCTGAAAAAGTTGTTAGGCGAGGAATGATATTTCAGGCAGTAACAATTGGCTGAGCCAGATATGAAGGCTCAGCTTTTTTGTCGTATTCTGTCAGGGAGATGATCCGCAGAAGAAGTGTGCGGCTGGCCCGGATACAATGCAGTTGATGATCATAGAAAGAAAAAGTTCACTGCTGTGAACTTTTCCGTTGTTTATTCTTTGTTCATCACATAGTACCGGCGCATCAGCCACTGGGAAAGACCGTCGAGACCGGGATAGATGATACGCTCATTGAGGTTCATCTGATCAAGCATGTCACGGACTCGCCAGATGATATCCTTGTCAATAATGTATTTGATGGTGTTTTCTGTGTTTTTTTCCAGCCACTGCTCGATCGTGCATGTGCCGTCGGCGCTTTCGATTCCGGGAGGAACGATCGTGAAGCTGGCGTACTGGTTGATAATGCGCTGGTCGATCGAAGGCGGCTCCATCAGTACCATGGCGTGATCCTTCATATCCAGATCATATTCTCTGAGTGAACTGGTGACTTTCTGCAGCATCTCCACGGTAAACATGTGGGCGTTGCTGTTTTTCAGTTCGCGCTGGTATTTTTCCGGCAGGCGTTCGTTCAGTTCTTTTCCGTCAATTTTCCAGAGCAGGGCATCTCTTGTCCCGAGCTTGACCGGTTCCGCGCTAGTCGCGAAATGCAGACCGATCAGCGGTGAATATGTCCAGTCCAGCATACGGGTGGGAAGACCGTGATGCTGGCCGATGATCAGCTGCCGCCAGACCGAATCCTTCAGAGCCGGGTCTTCGTATGACGCATATTTCGTGAAGCTGCGCAGGATCGTTTCCTCCAGCGCGTTTTTCTTTGCCATGCAGTTGCGGTACAGGCTTGTGGCAAGATGCCACTGGGCATTGGAAAGACCTTTGTAAAGCATGCGTGAGCGGTACCTGCCCATCTCTTTGCTGTAGTCCTGATCAAAGATGATCGGACTGAGTTCCTCAATGGATGTAATGGTTTTGACTGTAATCATAGTTCTGTATCTCTTTCTTCTTTAGGAATTCTATTCTTCAGTTGTCCTGGCGATGAAAAGATCTGCCAGGCTCTTCTCAGTCCTATTCTCACTTTCATTGTCAAGGGAGCCTGTTGCTTCGTCAAGAAGGAGAATCAGCGTTTTCATTGACTTTGTTTCAGTTGAAAAAACGTATTGTGATACGATAGAAATAACATAAACTTCTCAGGAGGGATGATTGTGCCACAGGATAATGAACAAAGCTATATCAGTCGGACCAGCGGACTGAAAGCGAAAGATTACATTGGCTATGCCATGGTCGATATGGCAGGCTGTCTTGTTTTTGCGCTGGTAACCACACTGCTTCAGAAATTCTATACGGATATTTTCCATCTGAGCCCGCTGTTTATCATGATCATGTTCATTGTTGCCAGAATATGGGACGGTATCAATGACCCGATCATGGGCCGTATCTGCGATACAGTGGAACCCGGTCCGCTTGGCCGCTACCGGAAATGGATCCTGTATGCCGCACTTCCTCTTGCGGTATCCGCTGTTCTGATGTTCCTGAAACTGCCGGGCATCGGTGAGGAAGGGCATTACACAGCCACATGCGTTTATGCCACATGCACATATATCTTCTTCGGCATGGCGTATACGGTGCTGCAGATTCCTTACGGATCGCTCGCTTCCGTCGTTACGACAGATGCGAATGAGCGTTCCAAGCTTTCGGTTTTCCGTTCCATCGGTGCCGCCCTTGGCTCCATTCCGGTTCTGCTGATTGCCAGTTTTGCCTATGCTGACCGTCTGGATGCGGCCGGCAATCCGGTCATCGGTGAAAACGGAAAAGTCATTACCGATATGCAGTATGGTCCGGTTATCAAAGGCGTCATTATCATGGCCATCATTTCATGTGTGATGTTGCTGATCAGCTTCACATTAAATAAAGAACGCGTGAAGACAAAGCCGCAGCCAAGAGAAAAAGGCGCTGCGAAGAAAGCAATCACGATGCTGTTCCACAACCGTGCCTTTGTCGCGATCACGATGGTATCAATGCTGCTGCTTGCCGGCCAGATGTTCACCCAGAGTTTCTACACCTATCTGTTCGATGATTATTTCCATGCCAACTGGATGAACCTGGCGACTCAGGCATGTACATATTCACCGATGATCATCTTCATGTTCTTCCTGCCGAAGCTGACCGGGAAAAAAGGCAAAAAGGAAGTCACTGCCGTTGGTATGACCGTCGCTGCACTGGCGAATCTTGTCCTGTTCTTCCTGCGCGGCATGGATCCTTCAAAACTGCTGTGGATCTTCCTGGCCATGAACTTCATCAGCGGCTGCGGTCTGACGACTCTGGTCATGCAGTTATGGGCAATGGTCGCTGACGCAATCGACGATATCGAGGTCAAGACCGGAAGCCGTGATGACGGCACTGCGTATTCCGTGTTCAATCTGTTCCGCAAGGTAGGACAGGTACTGGCTGCCATCTGTGTCAACGGCGCGCTGCTCGGCATGCATTATAAATATGAAAAAGGCGCGGTGCAGACACTGGCCAATCTGAAAATCATGTATGATCTCGGAACCCTGATTCCGGCTGTCATGTTCGGTATCATGGCAGTCCTGCTGTTTGTTTCCTACCCGCTTTCCAAGGAAAAAACAGAAGAGCTCCAGGCTCAGAAAGAGCTGAAGCTCAGGGAATCATACGAAAACAAGGAAATCGAAATCTAAGCTTTTTCAAACCATACAGGCAGATCACAGGGGGCACAGGCAATTTCAAGTTCCGTACCTCCTTTTATCATGTCTCCCTCGCCGCGCAGCTTCCAATCACTGAAAGCCGGCAGCCGGACATGAACAGAATCTTTTCCTTCATCAAAGACAGGACATGCCAGGATGGTATCGCCGCACATAAAGCAGTCCGCTTCGCTGTCATAACCGGGTTCTTTCAGAAAAACCGGCCAGATCAGTGGGAGATTGTCAGCTGCACGTCGCTTCATCTGTTTATAAAGATACGGCACCAGTTTTTCCCGCAGGTCAAACAGTTTTCTGACTTCCGGCATCAGATCTTCATACAGCCACGGCATGTTGGACGGTTCCTCCGGCTTCCAGGAATGCAGGACAAAACGCGGAGTGAATACAGCATACTGCAGCCAGCGCAGAAACAGTTCCCTGCCGGGTCTTGGACCGGCAAAACCGCCGATGTCCTGGCCGAAGAAGGCAAAGCCGGAAAGCGACATGGTCATTGCCTGGTAATGATTAAAGCGCAGATCCCGGAAGTCCGTGTAATTGTCACCGGTCCATGTCGTCGCGATGCGCTGGGTGCCGGGCATGGCGCAGCGGGAAATCATAAATGGTTCCTCGCCATGATACGCCGCTTCCTGCAGACAGATTTCTCGGCCGGCCCGTGCCATCAGATAGGAGAACAGAGGACGGATCAGACGGGCGGGTACTTCTTTTCCGAAGCCAAAGGCATAAACGTCTTTGTCCCAGACGTCATATTCATTGTTGTCGTTCCAGAGATTCTGATAGCCATAGCGGATCAGACTTTCTTTTACACAGGCCTGCCAGAACGCATAGGCACCGGGATTTGTGAAGTCCAGATAGCTGGCCATGCCGCCCCAGAAGGGGAACACAGCCGGAGTTCCGTCTTTGTAATGCAGGAACCAGCCGTTTTCGGCAATTGTCTGGTATAAGGGGTGCACGGATAAGAAAGCCGGTTTGATATTCGGCATGATTTCCAGACCGTGGCCACGGAAGAAACCGGCAAGGTTTTCCGGTGAAGGAATCTTGTCTTTGTTCCAGTGGAATACACACCGGTAATCACCGATCTGCGTATAGCCGCTGGAAAGATAGAAACCGCGGGCTCTGATCCCGTTGTCTTCACACTGTTGCACGAAACCGCGCAGTCTTTCTTCCGCGTCCGGCGCGTCGGTGTATTCCATCGTGCTGCCGCAATAGGAAAACGCCCATCTTGGCACCGGCGCGATGCCGCCGGTCATTGCGTTGAAGCGCTGAATGATTTCAATCGGCGAACCGGTGATCAGATAGAAAACCATGTTTTCTTCTTCATAGCGGATGGAGTTGAAAGGTTCGAAATAATTGTCGTGTTCTTCGCCGAAGTTCACCCGGCCGCTGCTGTATGTGTCGTAGTACAGGCCGTAGGAACCGGCATTGTTGACACAGATATAAAAGGGAAAATGCTTGTACAGCGGATCGGAATACTCCGCTTTGAAGCCCATGGCATCAGCCGTGCCGAGTTCAAAACTGCGGCCGTTCTTGTTTACATGACCGCTTTTGTCACCCAGGCCGAAGATCTTCTGGTCCGGAGTACGCATGGTAAAGTGCACCGATCCATCACCGAGTTCACCGGCAAAGTTATAAGCCAGTCCGTTGCGGTCCTGATACACGATCCCTTTCTCATTCGTCGCAGTGATCCGGAAGTTCAGCAGTTCGATGCGGAAGCGCAGACCATACAGTTCAAAAGTAACAGTACCGTCTTCTTCATGAAGATCAGGGGACAGTGTAACAAAGCCTTCCTGGGAAAGCTTACTGCGGCCGGATCGGGGACAGGTACCGGCAGGATCCACGCTCCAGGTCGGCAGGAGGTTCTCTTTGTCACGGATCAGAGAAACCCGCAGGATATGTTCAAAGAAATCCAGACGCATGGTGATGCCATCTGCTTCATATTCCGCGAACGTTCCGCCGGTATTCTTCAATTGGAATTCATGATGGAATTTCATGCCTTTGGATTTCCTTTCCGGATCATATTCGCACACAGTTTCGGATAGGAGACTTTGCCCATCGCGGTCTTTTCATTTGTGATATGCAGGACATGAAGCTTACCGTTGCGGCAGGGTTGCCAGTCCGGTCTGCCGTCGCCGTTGGGGTTGCCGGTTTTCGCAAAAGCCGCGAAATAGTCCATCAGCTGCCGGGATATTTCTTTGTCCCGTTCTGTATATGGCCGCCATGACTGTTCCAGTCTGCCGAAGATATAGCGCAGATCACTCGAATGGAAGGCACCGTTATGATCACCCGGGGCATCCTGATCAAAATAGTAAATATATGCATCGTTGTTTCTGCCGTACTGACAGCCGATATGTGCCATCAATGGCGCGTACATATCATTGTTGGTGAAGCCGATCATACAGTCGGTTCTGATCGGATCATTGATCAGTTCATCGACCGGCTTTTGCAGAAGGACACCGTCGATGACCGGCATTGTATTGTAGAGCGTGTCTTTCCGTTCGCTCTTCATTTCCTGGGCAGCTGCTAGAACACCTGCCGGATCAAGACGGCGCAGTTCTTTCAGCGTGGAACAGCCGGCTTTCGCCATCAGCTGAAGCCAGTATTCTCTTGTGTCTTCGGCTTTGCGCGGCAGGGCGAATTTAGGGAACAGACCGGCCCCGGAGATCATGAAGACGCGTTTGAACAAACCGCTGTTTACATGATTCAGACAGAGGTACTGTATGGCAATGGCACCGGCACTTTGTCCGAACAGTGTGACATTGCCCGGATCACCGCCAAAATTCGAGATGAATTTCTTGACCCATAATAATGCGGTTCGCTGATCATCCAGTCCGAAATTGCCGTCCCGGCCGTATTCCCTTTGAATCTCCAAATGGGTCAGATAACCGAAGACGCCAACCCGGTAATTGACAAAGACGGTAATGATGCCGCGCTTTGCCAGTTCATAGCCGCGGAACGGTTCTTCCTGATTGGAACCGGAGTTGAAGCCGCCGCCATGCAGGAAAACCGCGACCGGACAGTTCTCGGCGTTCAATGGTGTAAAAATATTCAGATTCAGACAGTCCTCATCATAGCTGAACGACAGTCCTTTCCGGAATTCTTTGTGGTAGAACAGACGCTCGGGATTATCCAGCTGGGGAAAGAACTGCCGGTACTGCGGACAGGAGTTGCCAAAAGATGTCGCATCTATCATGCTGTCATATTTTTCAATCATCCGTGCATAGCGAAAACGTTCCGCCCTGGCATATGGAATGCCGAGAAACTGACGGCATCCTTCGGTTTCAATGCCGGTTACATGAATCGCAGGTGTATGAATCTCAATCTGTTTCTTCTCTGTCATATGATATTTGTCCTTTGTGGTTGCTGCAGTTTCATTATATATTCTGTTCTTTCGATTGACACCGGATCTCTGATGCTTTTCTGTTCCGCCAGCTGCCGGATATATCTTTTTTATTATCGTGAAAATCTCCATGTCAGCGCAGGGTTGTTATAATGAATTCATCAGTTGTTTACATGCAGATAATGAGTGATCAGAAGGGAGACAGGTATGATTGCACAGTTAAACAGTATTTCGCTGTATGTGATCTGCGGCAGTATCGTCGCGTTTGTGGCGGCCGTATGTATCGTCTTCATGGTCCGTGCCTATAAAGCAGGAATTGCGATCGGCATGGATCCGGCAAAACTGAAACGGACATTGACATCCAGCGTGACATTTTCCGTGCTTCCAAGTATTGGGATTCTGCTGGGAGTCATCGCTTTAAGCGGAAGCCTTGGAACCCCGTGGCCGTGGCTGAGACTGTCCGTCATCGGCGCGCTACATTATGAAACACAGGTTGCCCAGGCAGCAGCGGAACAGGTCGGACTGCATACCCTCAGTGCCGCGGAAATGACACCGCAGGCATTCGCAACGATTGCCTTACTGATGAGTGTGTGCATTATGTGGGGAATGATCCTGTCATTCTTTTTCAACAAAGGCTACCTGAAAAAACTGGGCGGTCAGAAAAAAGAGAAGACAGACAGTAAGCCCGGCTTTGGTGACATGGCGATGACAGCCATGTTTATCGGTCTGGTTTCCACGTATATCGGCAGTTACATCGGCGGCTTTGTCTCCGGGGAAGGATTGTTTACCTTTAAGGGTGATCTCACACCGGTCATTGTCGCACTGGTATCAGGTTTGTTTATGTCCGGATTTATATATCTGGCAGAGAAGAAGAATATGGTATGGCTGGAAAGCTTCAGTATCGCCGGCAGTATGCTGGCGGGAATGATCGCAGCCATTCTGTTATAGCGGAGGTATGAATGATGGATAAGAATACATATCTTGAACAGTATGACAGAACGACACATGTCCTGGGAAGGGCTGCTTCATTGATTACACTGGTCATGCTGGTAGGCGCGCCGTTTCTGATCGGCTTCCTTCTCGGCGCACTGCCGGATCTTTCCGCTGCGGTGAAAGGATTTCTTTCAGTCGGTATTATCTGGACGGTATCCAGTGTCGTGGAGTTTCTTGTCTACACACCGATGCTTGGTGCCGGCGGCGGTTATCTTGCCTTTATTACCGGCAATCTCATCAATATGAAAATACCGTGTGCGATGAATGCCCGGGAAATTGCCGGAACACAGGCAGGCACGCCGGAGAACGAGATCATTTCCACGCTTTCCATCGCCGCTTCTTCTCTGACAACGATCACGGTTCTTGCGGTTGGTGTATTGCTGCTGGTGCCGCTGCAGCCGATCCTGCAGAGTGAAGCGCTGCAGCCGGGATTCGCCAATGTGGTTCCTGCTTTGTTCGGTGCCATGGCATATCAGTATTTCCGAAGGAACATCAGGCTTGCGGTTGTTCCTTTGACCATTATGACGCTTCTGTTCATCCTGGTTCCTTCTTTGATTTCCCAGACCAGTCTGCTGATCCTGCCGTCCGGTGCGATTGCCATCGGACTGGCATACCTGTCCTGGCGTAAGAAAGGAGCGGAATCATGAAACTGATAGGAATGCTGTTGCTGGTGCTTCTTTGTGTTCTGCTTGTCCTGCTTGTGATCGCGGTCATACGGACATTGCTGCTGCCGGGAAAGGTGTCAGCCTACAAAGCTCCGCCGGAAGACGAGCGCTCCCTTGGCTATGCGAAGAAACTGTCTGAAATGATACAGTGCGATACGACTTCGCATGACAGCGTTTATGACTATGAACGCTTTGCAAAGTTTCACGCTTTGCTGAAGAAACTGTTTCCGCTTGTCCATGAACATCTGGAAAAAACCGATCTGGACGGCAACCTGCTCTTTTACTGGCGGGGAACGCATCATGACAGACCGATCGTACTGATGAGCCATCAGGATGTCGTGCCTGCCGAAGGCGAATGGATCCATGAACCGTTCTCAGGAGACATTGCCGATGGAAAGGTATGGGGGAGAGGCGCTTCCGATACCAAATGTTCTGTTTTCGGCTTTTTCCAGGCTGTCGAAGAACTGCTGCAGGAAGGCATCACACCAAATCAGGACATTTACCTTTCCTCCTCCTGTACGGAAGAATGGGCCGGGGACGGCTGTCCGAAAATCGTAGCCGAACTTGAGAGACGGGGCGTCAGACCGTACCTTGTATGCGATGAAGGCGGTGGTATCATCACTGATCCGATCGGCGGGATTCACGGCAACTTTGCCATGGTAGGTGTCTTTGAAAAAGGAAAGGCGGATGTCCGTTTCACAGCTTTCAGCAACGGCGGTCATGCCTCGGCTCCGAAAAAAGGCTCACCGATCGCCAGACTTGCGGCATTTGTCAACAGTGTGGAAACCCATGACCCGTTTAAAAAGAAAATGGCACCGGAAGTGAAGTCCATGTTTGAAGAACTGGCTCTCTATGCAAACTTTCCGCTGAAACTGGTATTCTCCAATCTCTGGCTGTTCGGTCCGGTACTTGCCATGGCTATGCCTGCCATCTCCGCCCAGGGTGCAGCCATGCTGAAGACAACGATCGCCTTCACCATGCAGTCAGGTTCCGATGCATATAATGTGATGCCGCAGGAAGCGACCCTTGGTGCCAACATGCGCTTTATTCCTCATCAGGGAATGAACGAAAGTCTTGATCTTATCCGGAAAAGAGCCGAGAAGTACGGCCTGAACACAGAAGTCTTCCATGCGGTGGATGTTTCCAAGGCGACAGATATTCACGGCGAGGCATTTGCCTATGTCACTGACAGAATCAAGGAAACATTCCCTGATCTGCCGGTCAGTCCGTATGTCATGACCGGTGCCACTGATGCCCGTTTCTATCAGGACATCTGTGACAACATTGTCCGTTTCGCGCCGGTGATCTACGGACCGGAACAGATGGCGGGAATGCACGGGCTCAACGAGAATATCGAATATAACTGTCTGAGCGGCTGCGTGGACTTCTACAAAAACATGATCCGCAAAGCAGAATAAACTGCTTTCCGGATGATGAAGCAGGCAAGTTCCAAAAGACATCCATTCCTCTCAAATAATCCGGAAAATGTTCTGCTTCAGACGGTTTAAAACAATCACAAAGTTGGCACTTGCATCATGTATGATTTGAAGACACTATGATTTGCTATTTAAAAAAATGGTATACCCTGGCGAGTTCCATCAAAAGGCAAAACCATCCGTGAACAGTATCCCGTGTACAGTATTAAAAGGGGGTGTACAGATGGATAAAGCAGTACTCGAATCTCTGAAAGGAAAGGGGAGAGAAGAACGACAGGCATTTTTCAAAGATCACAAATCCGAACTGGTCGATATGATGCTTTCAGCCGTTAACGGCGGTGCCAGACAACGGGAAAAGGAAAACCCGAATTCAGAAAATCCGGACCCCAACGGAAATTACTGGGCATCCTTTGTCTATATATGCAATGATGAACAATTCTGCCGCTGATAACTGAGGCGGACAGTTTCAGAAACAAAATCCCGAATGAACTGATAATGGTTCACATGTAAAACCCCTGTAACAGGAAGGCTACGTATGCTTCTGACCTGTGCCAGGGGTTTTATCCGTTCTGTAGTACATTCAGTTCTTTTCATAATGACTTCCTGTCCGGCATCGGTAAGAATCTGCTGCGTTTTTCAGCATTTTTTTAATCTTTGATGACGTTTTTCCGACGCATAGAAGAAATTGCGAAAAAACCACATTAATTGTGCAAACGCACAGGATTGTTGTTGTGAAATATGCCGTTCAAATGTAGAATTGTAGTATGCATATACTGTGCAAATGCACACTATTTCTTATTGTTTTTCAGCAAAGACCAACGAAAACTACAGCAGAATAATGTTCAGAATTGAAATCATCAGATGCTGCTGAAAGGCCTTACTTTATAGCGGCAAAGCAAACTACATATCGATTGCTACGAAGGGGAGAGGTTTATGCACAAAAAAGGATCAATAATTCTTGCGGCATCGGTATTACTGTTGGGCATATGCGGTGTGGGATGCTCAAATCAGAGCGGAAGTTCCTCTGAATCAGAAGGAGGAACCGCAGTGATTTTCCCGCGTGCGGATTTTGCCCTCGTCGGTGATACGATGCCTTTCTTTGATGAAGGGAAGATGAATATCTTCTATCTGGCAGATCAGCGTGACGGCAGAACGGGATACCATCCTTTCGCGCTGTATACGACGGAAGACTATACCACCTATGAAGACATGGGAATCGTAATTCCGTACGGGGAAAACGGGCAGGCTCAGGATAATGCCCTGGGTACCGGCTGTGTCATCAAAGATCAGAACGGACTGTATCATGCGTTCTTTACCGGACACAACGATTACCGGCAGCCGATGGAAGCGATCATGCATGCGACAAGCACGGATATGCTGAACTGGAAAAAGATTCCGGAAGATACATTCATTGCCAACGAAAACTATTCGACATCCGACTTCCGTGACCCCTATGTGTTCTTTGTTCCGGAAGAAAATCAGTACTGGATGCTGGTTGTCACAAGAACAAAGGAAACCGGTGTCATCGTGAAATATGTGTCGAAGGATCTGAGCAAATGGGAAGACAAGGGAATCTTCTTCTCAGACGACCTGGGCTACGGTACGAATATGGAATGTCCGACACTGCTTCAGTACAAAGGTAAATGGTATCTTTCATTCTCTGATCAGTGGCCTGACAGAGTTGTTCATTATCGCATATCAGAATCGATTAACGGTCCTTTCCGGATTCCTGAAAACGAAACGTTTGACAGCAACGGATTCTACGCCGGAAGAATGGAAACGGACGGAGAGAATCTGTACATGGTCGGCTGGAACGGCACCAAGATCGACCATGACGATGAAAATGAGTATGACTGGGCAGGCAACATGGTAGTTCATCAGATGCGGCAGAGAGAGGACGGCACTCTTGTTCCTGTCCCAAATGAAAAACTGGTTGCCAATATGAAACACAAACTGAATTTGAAACCTGTCGTAATGACAGATTCCGTAAAATCGTCCGGCAGCGGTTATCAGTTTGGCGGTGAAGAATATGAACTGGTTCAGTTCGAGGCATTCGAGGGCTCGGGACGTATCGAAGCAGAAATCACGGGATACAAGGAAGGCGATAAATTCGGCATAGCCTTCGCACCGGATATTGATAACGTAGGAACCTTGAACCTTCTCTTCAATCTTGAGGAGAATACGATCGAGTTCTATAACACTGACCGGCTGATGGACGGATATCCGCAGTCAGCAGTCAACTTTGATTTCAAGAATGCGGATTCACTGAAAATCAACGTCTTCACGGATGGCGGTGTGGTATGTATGTACGTCAACGATGAAGTTGTATTAACGGCAAGAATGTACCGTTCCAGCGGTACGAACTGGCAGCTGTTCAGTGTGAATTCAGCTGTGAAGTTTGAAAATGTAGGCATTTACGATTAAGTGTCTGCTGGAGGAGGCTTTGGAAGATGACGAAGGAAGAAGAGAAGAAAAAGAATAAACTGCTCGCGTGGCTATTGGGACTTTCTCCTAAAGCAAAGGGACTTGCCGCGCTGGCCGCAGTGCTGCTGATTGCACTGTGTGTCGGTGTGTCAGCACTGTTCGGCAACAGTGTCGGCGGCGGTACAGAACTGATCGAAAAGTTCTGGCCGGATGCATTTGTAGTCAAAGCGGTGGAAGAACCGCCCTTTGAGGATGACCCGAGCCGTACCAACAACGCGTTCAATGTTATTGATTTCGGCAAACAGGGCAATAATGGCTGGATCTTCAGAGCGGGTGATTACAAACATCCGGAAAGATCACAATGGCTGACGATGTTCGACGGCCAGAAATATGCCTGCCCGGGTGCGATGGGATTTGAAATCAAGAATAACTTTGTGCATACCGCCAACAACGTTTCACCGATCCTGGAATGGCGGGCTGCGGAAGACGGACGTGTCAATATCACAGTCAGTTATGTCAAGAACGTAAACGGCGATGCCAATCCGAGTTATCCGGATGGTGTGCAGCTGCTTGTATACAAAGGCAAAGAGCTTCTGAAACTGGAAAACGTACCAATCAGTACGGAAACGGAAAACTTTGCCCAGATCAAAATCGAGAAGCTTCCGGTCAAGGAACTGGAGAGTCTTTACTTTGTCGTCAACCCAAGGTCAAACAATGCCTATGATGGCGGCAGCCTGTATGTTGCCATCAACGATGTCGACTATAAACAGCCGGAACCGGAACTTCTGCCAAGAACAGACAACAACGCTGACAGCGTTGACGACTTCGGCAGACAGGGCAGCAACGGCTGGCTGTATATGTACGGAAACGACCCGGGTGACTGCAAGCCGGTATCACATCTGTACAAAGAAGAATACATCAATAACACTTCACCATCACTGACCATCAAGAAGGACTTCATCCATCCATCTCTGAACCACAGAGCGGTTCTCGGCTGGGTGCCGGCAGTGAACGGTTATGTTGACCTCAGAATCCGCTATACCAAGTTCGAACAGAATGACGGCATGCCTGATTTCCCGGATGGCACGAAACTGCTGGTATACAAGAACGGCGATCTGCTGCACGAAGAAGACGTGGCGGTTCCCGATAAGGGAGAGAACATGATCCGTTACCGTGTGCCGATGATGTATGTCACACCGTCCGACCGTATTTATGTCATGATCGACGCCGGCGGAAACTCCTCCTATGACGGCGGCATGCTGGACGTAACGGTCGTTGATATCAACGGAACGACAGACGAATATTCACAGCCGGTAATCTACGGTGACGTACGGCAGAATATTGCCAATGTACTGACAGACTTCGGTCCGCAGGGCAGCAACGGCTGGTATTTCCAGAGCGGCTACTGCGACGATCCGTTCAATGCCAGAAACATCACACCGTTTGATCGTGCACAGGACAGATACTTCCAGCCAAGCTGGCTGGAGATCAAGCGTGACTATGTCAACACAGGCACGCATGACAGTTCCGCGATCATCAAGTGGAAAGTCGCGCAGAACGGCACAGTCTCCGTCCGCGCATCCTATACGAAGATGCTGAACGAAGATTCCAACCCGTCCTGGCCGGACGGCACCAGAGTCACGCTGTATTACAACAATACCGTGCTGGCGCAGCAGACATTCGCACCGGACGTCTATAATCAGGTCACCAAGAGACTGGATGTGCCTTCCCTGAACGTAAGACAGGGCGACTTCATCACGATGGTCATCTGCGGTATTGACAACAACGCATACGACGGCGGCAAGTTTGAGTTTGCCATCGACAGCCTCAGCGGCCTGGTCGGCAATACGGAAAGAAATGTTCCCGCGACATATAACGGCAAGCGTGTCAATTTCGCTTCCACACTGGACGATTTCAGCAGCACGCAGGGATACAATGGCTGGTATTACCAGTTCGGTTATCATGCAGATCCGTTCTTCGCGGTCAATATTGAAAACTACAACAGCAATGAAGATAAATACTTCACCAGTGACGGTGTAGAAATCAAGAAGGATTACATTGTGCCGGCTGCCAACGGCAAATCGGCCAATGTGAAATGGGTCGTCGCTGAAGACGGTAAGATCAATATCGATCTGCTGTATACCAAGCTTCTGAACCAGGACGCAAACCCGTCCTATCCGGATGGTGTGACAGTATATCTGTTCAAGAATAATGAGGTTCTGAAACAGCAGTACTTCGGTCCTTCCACAACGCAGGAAGTCACCGGTGATCTCTCCACCTACGGTGTCAGCGTAAATGCCGGCGACTGCATCACGATGATCGTCGATCCGGGTGAGAATCCTGCCTATGACGGCGGCAAATATCTGTTCGTGATCGAAGATGCCAACAAGGTGCCGGTTGTCAAAGTCAGCGACAACGACAATGACACTTCTCTCAAGGATCTTGCGTCCATGGATCAGGGAACAGACGGCTGGTGGTTCCTGGAAGGAACATCACCATCCAATGCCAAGGTTCTGACAAAACAGCTCAGCAACGGACATTACGGATCAAGAAGAACCGAAGGTCTTGAAATGGGCAAAGACTTTGTCCATACCGGCGCTGCCTATGATCCGATCTATCAGTTCCTGCCGGGTGAAGACGGCAATATCGATATTTCCGGACGTTATGTCAAGTTCGGACATGAATCCAGCAATCCTTCCGAACCGGACGGCGTAACCGTCAAGATCTGGAAGAACGGCACACTGCTGATTTCCCAGAAGGTTAACGTCAGACAGGGTGACGGAAATGACAATGTACTTCCGTTTAATTTTGAAAAGATGGCTGTCAAGCGCGGTGACAAGATCAGTTTCCAGATCTGTGCTGACGGCAACTACGCATGGGATGGCGGACGTCTGGAAGTTGCGATCGAACCGACACCTGAAATCGATCTGAAACCAGGCGATGACAACGAGACAGTTCTCAACGATCTTTCTTCGATCGCCCAGGGAACAGACGGCTGGTACTTCATGGAAGGAACCTCTCTCAGCAATGCAAAGCCGCTGACCAAGATGAACGATGACAGTTCAGCATATCTCTCCAAGAAAGAAGACGGCCTGGAAGTGAAGAAAGACTTCGTTCATACCGGTCCGACACTGAATCCGATCTACCGCTGGGTCGTCAAGGAAGACGGTAAAGTCGATGTGATCGGCAGATATGTCAAGTTCGGATACAATCCGGGCGAAGTCAGTGATCCTTCTGTACTTGACGGCGTCACGGTTTATATCTATCAGAACGATAAGGAACTGAAGAGCGAGAAAGTCACGATCAAAGCGAACGAAGACAATACGTTCCGCTTCGAAATGGATGAACTCGATGTCAAGGCGAACGATATTATTTCCTTCCGGATTTCCCCGAACAGCAACAACGCATGGGATGCCGGCAAGCTGTCTGTCGCAATCATGCCGACACCTGATATCGAAATGAAGCCGGGTGACGACAACAAGACAGTTCTCAGTGAGATTTCATCGATAGAACAGGGAACAGACGGCTGGTACTTCATGGAAGGAACTTCTCTTGATGATGCCAAGTATCTGACAAAGAAGAACAATGACGGTTCCGCATATGTTTCCTTAAGAGATGACGGAGTGGAAGTCAAGAAAGACTATGTCCATCCAGGCGCTGACATGAATCCTCTCTATCGGTGGGTTGTCGCGGAAGATGGAAACATTGACATCACCGGTGATTATGTCAAGTTCGGACATGATGATGGCAATCCTGACTGGCCGGACGGCATAACACTGTATATCTACCAGAACGATACGGAAATCGAGAACCATAAAGTTGAAGTTAAGAAGGGTGAAGACAATACGGTTCACTTCAGCATCAAAGAACTGGAAGTGAAGGAAAACGATGTAATCACCTTCCGGATCTGCCCCGACAGCAACAACGCATGGGATGCCGGCAGACTGGCTGTGACCATCATACCGACGGAACCATACGTGGAAATCGCCAACCTGAAGGAAGACTTCAATGGAACACCTGGAACAAATGGCTGGTACTACGGTATGGCGGACTATGATGGCGGAAACTTTGCAGAACTGCCATATGATGGAACGAACAACAGATATATGAACGTCAACAGCGAAGGCGCTCAGGTGAAACCGGAACTGAAACCTGACTTTGTCGAACCAGGCAGCGGCAGAAATGCGGCTTACAAGTGGGTTGCCACACAAGACGGAGACATCAAGGTGACTGGTGAATATGTCAAGTTTGCCAATCCGGAAGGAACCGGAACAGCCTTCAGGATCCGTCTGAACGGTGAGGAAAAAGCCTTCATCGGCATGCAGGGTACTTCCGATACGGAAAGAAAGCAATCCTTTGAAGTGGCACTGACTGTTAAGCAAGGTGATGAACTGATGTTCCTGGTCGATCCGGAACAGGGAGATGACGCTTATGACGGCGGCAGAATCACGGCTGTTATCAGTGCGAAAGAATCCGAACCGGCAGATGAATACACAGTAGAGTATAAATATGACGGTGAGTATCCGGACGAAGTCAAAGAAACATTGCCGACTGACGATACGACGTATGCAGACAAAGAAGAAATAACAGCTAAAACACCGGATCCATCCAGCATTGAAGTTGAAGGAGACGGCAATCCGGGCAAATGGACATTTAATGACTGGACACGTACCGAAGATGAAAATGTGGTTACGTTTACAGGCACATGGACATTTACGCCATACACAGTAATTGCCAACCTGAAGAATGACTTCAGCGGAACACCTGGAACAAATGGCTGGTATTACGGCATGGCAGGTTATTTAGGTGATAACTTTGAGGCCCTGCCATATGATGGAACGAATAACAGATATATGAACGTCAACGGCGAAGGTGCTCAGGTGAAACCGGAACTGAAACCTGACTTTGTCGAACCTGGCAGCGGCAGAAATGCGGCATATAAGTGGGTCGCCACCCAGTCTGGAACTGTCAAAGTAATCGGTGAATATGTCAAGTTCGCCAATCCGGAAGGAACCGGAACATGCTTCAGGATCCGTCTGAATGGTGAGGAAAAGAAATTCATTGGTATGCAGGGAACTTCCGATACAGAAAGAAAAGCAACCTTTAATGAAACGATTGAAATCAACGAAGGTGATGTGCTGATGTTCCTTGTCGATCCCGAAGGTGATGATGCCTGGGACAGCGGCAGATTGACAGTCAGCATCTGCTCTGAATCTTCTGCACCGGAGCCAGAACCGGAACCGGAAACAAAATATACTGTTACTTATGTATATGATGGTGACTATCCGGAAGCAGCAACACCACCAACGGACAGCACTGAATATTCCGACAAGAACGAAATAACAGCTATACCACAGGATCCCGCCAGTTTTGCGGGCGAAGTAGATGGTGTGCCTGGTACATGGACATTTGATGGCTGGACACGTACCGAAGATGAAAATGTGGTTACGTTTACAGGTACGTGGACATTTACGCCATACACAGTTCTTGCGGATCTTGCAAATGACTTTGGTGGAACAAATGGCTGGTCCTACGGCATGGCAGACTATGATGGCGGAAACTTTGCAGAACTGCCATATGATGGAACGAACAACAGATATATGAACGTCAATGACATAGGCGAGTTTGTAAAACCAGAACTGAAACCTGACTTTGTCGAACCTGGCAGCGGCAGAAATGCGGCATATAAGTGGGTCGCTTCTGTAGAGGGTGAAATCAGAATCATTGGCTCATATACCAAGTATGCGTATAACGAAGATGGAACGACCGGAACATGTTTCAGAGTCACAAGAATCGGTGATGCCGATGCAAGTGTATTCATAAACATGAAAGGTGAAGGTTCGGCATCGGACAGAACGGAAAACTTTGATATCACACTTACCGTTTCAGCCGGAGACGAAATCATGTTCCACGTCGATCCCGAAGGCAATGATGCCTGGGACGGCGGAAAAATCACCGCTACGATTTACGAAGTTAAATAAGTCAGACGAATTTCTGATAAATGTAAAAGCAGAGGAGGATACACATTTCCTCCTCTGCTTTAAATATGTATACCAAAGGACCGGAGTTACCCGGTCCTTCCTTCATTCTTCAAAGCCGATTTCTTTCAAAGTAAACTGCTGGCCGCCCAGTATCTTTTTATACCGTGAGCCGCATTTGGGACAGACACCTTCGTTCTGCATGACATTATAAAGGGCATTGCAGTCACGGCACAGAGCTTCGCCTCTGACCCGGATCATCTTCAGCTCACATCCTTCGAATACCGGCCGGTTTTCAATGACGACCGGGAAGTATTTCTCAAAGAAGATGGGCAGATAGCCGGAGAGTTCTCCAACTTCCAAAGTGATGTAGGAAAGGTGTTCGATGCCGTTGTCTTTCGCAGTCTGCTCAGCCAGTTCCACGGCTTTGTACAGGACACTGATCTCGTGCATGAATTATGCCTTGATCTTCTTGTTCAGGATACGGACGACTTTCTTCGCTTCTTCCTTCAGGACAGTCGGTACAAGCTGCTCATACGGCACACCCCACGCATCGGAAGTCCGCTCGAGATGAATCGCGTCAAATTTGCACTGCAGGGTGCAGAGGCCGCAGCCAATGCAGAGTTTGGGATCGACCTTGGCGGCGCCGCAGGACAGACATCTCGCAGTTTCTTTTTTAACCTGTTCTTCCGTGAAGGTGCATCTTTCATCATTAAAGGTTCTGATCTTTTCCGGATCTTTGCCGGGAACCTGTCTTTCGCCTCTGTCATAGGAAGCGATGACCAGATTATCCTTGTCAATGTAATGGAAGTTGTCTCTTCTGACTCTGCCCAGCGTCAGGGAATGGCCTTCCCAGACGTATCTGTGCAGGGATTCAGCACCTTCCTTACCAGCCGCGATCGCATAGATGGCAAAACTTGGTCCGCTGTAAACGTCGCCGCCGACGAAGACATCTTCCTGAGCTGTCTGATAGGTCCAGGCATCCGCTTTGGCTGTTTTGTTGCGGTTGAGTTCAACTTTCTCACCATCGAGGAGATTGCCCCATTCGATGGACTGGCCGATGGCGGAAAGAACAAAGTCAGCATCCAGTGTAATGGTGTCGTTTTCGTCATACTGCGGTGCGAATCTGCCTTCCGCGTCCTTGACTGCCGTGCAGGCCTTGAAAGTAATGCCTGTGACTCTGCTGTCTTTGGCAAGGATCTCTTTGGGACCCCAGCCGCACTTCAGTTCAATGCCTTCTTCCAGTGCTTCCATGACTTCGTCTTCGGCAGCCGGCATTTCATTCCGCTGTTCCAGGCACAGCATTGTGACATGTTCAGCACCGAACCGGACGGCGGTTCTTGCCACGTCGACAGCGACATTGCCGCCGCCGACTACCACGACGTTGCCATGGAGTTTTTCCATCTTTTCAAAGGAGACATTCCTGAGGAAATCGATACCGGAGATGACACCTTCCGCATCTTCGTTTTCAATACCGAGTTTTCTGCCGCCCTGGGCACCGATTGCCACATAGAAGCCGGCATAGCCCTGTTTTCTCAGTTCGTCGAGTGTCACGTCTTTGCCGACTTCACAGTCACAGACAATATTGACGCCGAGTTTTCTCACAACATCGATCTCCGCTTCGACAACCTTTCTGTCAAGACGGAAGGAAGGCATTCCGAAAGTCATCATACCGCCAGGTCTCTTTTCCTTTTCAAAGACGGTAACGTCATGACCCCAGACTGCCAGATAGTAGGCTGCCGAGAGGCCGGCCGGACCGGAACCGATGACGGCGACTTTCTTGCCTTCGTTGAATCGCTTTTCCGGGACATATCTGTTTTCGTCTTTCAGTTCCAGATCAGCGATGAATTTCTTTACTTCATCAATAGCTACAGGTGAATCGATATCACCTCTGGTGCATACCTGTTCACAGAATCTTGCGCAGACTCTTCCGCACATGGCCGGGAACGGGTTCTCTTTCTTGATCAGTGCCAGCGCTTCACGGTATCTGCCTTCGTTGGCCATCTTCAGATAACCCTGAACAGCGATATGGGCCGGACAGTTGGTCTTGCATGGTGCCGTGCCGGTTTCCGGTACGACATTCAGACGTTCTCTCAGAAATGCCTCGCCGGTCCATTTCTTCGGCGGCATGAAGACAAAGTCACTGGCGACTTCTGCCTGTTTGATTTCGATCGGTTTTTTCGTGCACAGTTTCTCGCCGAGTTTGACCGCATTCTGCGGACATACCTCGACACAGCCGCCGCAGGCAACACAGTTCGCCGGATCGACGGATGCCGTGTAATTGGACTTGGAAAGATCCGGGGAAGAAGTCCACCAGGATGTTCTTAACGCCATACAGGTATCCCACGGACAATTGCAGATGAAGATCGAATGATCCGGACCGTCGATATTGGACAGCTGATGCACATAGCCCAGTTCTTCCGCCCGCTTGATCTTTTCTTCCGCTTCCTGCCGGGTCAGTCTTCTCGCTTTGCCCATGCGGATGCAGGATTCGGCGTAGTTGCCGAGGTTGATGCACCATTCACCTTCGAGGTCTGCCGTGCCTTCACCGACCATTCTTCTCAGCTTGCGGCATTCACATGGCGCGACGCCGATCGAGTCACCGGCTTTATCAAGCCAGTAGCTGACTTCCTCGTAACTGACTTTTCGCGGATTGTCGGTGATCGCGCTTTCGACTGGAATCGCCCTCATCAAAGCCGATCCCATGAAGGTGGCACCGGAAATCTTCTTCTGCAGATCGAGAACATAGTTCAGGAATGCCGGTGCGGTTTCCGGATAGGCATCGGTTCTTTCCTTGGTCATGACGGTGCTTTCCATGGAGCCCGGTGCGAATACCGGCAGCATCACCCTGTCTTCCTCACCTGGGGCGCTGCAGTATTCCAGCAGGCCGATATAACAGAGGTCGTTGACCATCCGGGCAGTGTCTTCAATGGTCATCTTTTCCGTTTCGGCCAGTTCACCAATCGTGTACTGATGGCGCAGTTTCATCTTCAGGGCAAAATCCACCTGTTCGTCACTCAGCTGGCGGTCAAAGAAAATGTATTCCCATGACTTTTCATCAGGCAGCGGGTTCAGCATGTTGATATGCCGGACCAGCCGGATCAGATTCTTACGTGGCTTCTGACTCTTGTTTTTTTCGTACTCTTCAAGGCACTTTTTCTCGCCTTCCGTCAGATCATGTTTGGTCTGAAACATAGTATTATTCCTCCACACACATATACTTCTAATCAAATTATATTCAGCCGTTCTTTCTCCGCTTGTATCAAAAACAAAAAGTGAGACAATAATAGAGAAATGTCTCATAAGGATAACCGGGAAATCATTTTGGAAGCATTTAACGAACTGAGCACGAAGAGTGATTTTGAATCGATCACCGTTTTTCAGATTGCCCGGAAAGCAGGTGTTTCCCGGGCGACGTTCTACCGCTGGTTCAAGGATAAATACGACGTCATGAATTATAATTATTCATCCCTGGTCGACGGATACATGAACAGTCCGGATGTCACGACGATGGAAGACCTGTTTGTCCTGCTGCTGGAAGCGGCTGAAAGGAACCGGGAGAAGATGGTGCCGCTGTTTAAAAGCGAAGGCGTCAATTCCTTCTATTCCTTTATCCGTAATTACAGTTTCACAGCCGCGAAGAACATCTATGAATACGGTGATGTTCATGGCGGCGACACCAAAAGAAAGGTCATGAGTGAACAGGAAGCTCTGCAGCTGCGTATCTTCGCAAGCGGAGCCGCCAGTTTTTACAAGGACTGGATCCATGGCAGTTATACGCTTTCCGCAAAAGAAGCAGCGAAAGCGATGGCGGAAATCCTTCCTTCGTATCTGAAAGGGGACATTTTCGCGCGGGGCTGAAGCCACTGCTCTGCGTGATATACATGAGAATGCGGCATGCGGAGCGTGCCGGGAGGTTTTATAAATGTTGCTGACAAGCGTACTTTTACTGATCATCGTCTGTGAGATCTGGGGTATTACAGCGGTGGAAAGAAAACATCTGCTGAAATCAATGATCTACTATACACAACTTTCCAATGTGGCGGCTCTTTTTTCCGCGGCATGCCTGCTGTTATTCGGCCCGCAGGAATGGGTCGTCAGTTTCCGGTATCTTGCTGTATGCATGCTGGTCATGACCTGTCTGGTGACGGTTTTTGTCCTGCAGCCGCTGCTGAAAAACAGCCAGCTTCTGCTGTGGTCACGGTCCGGTTTCTTTCTGCATCTGGTGTGTCCTTTTCTGAATGTCATTTCCTATATATTCCTGGAAACACCGGCGAAGGGAGCAGCTCTGTATCTGCCGCCGGCTGTCACTCTGCTGTATGGCATCATTATGCTGTATATGAATTATATTGAGAAAATTGACGGACCCTATCCGTTTCTGCGGATCCGCAATCAGACCAGGACAGCGACGGTAATGTGGATCCTGGTGCTGCTCGCGGCTGTGACGGCGATCAGCACGGCGGTTCTTCACGCGGCCGGATAAAGTCCAGGTGTCCTTGTCATAATTCTCAGCGAATTTTGTATTACAATAATGAACATGAACCGGTCATGGAAACACTATTTCGCCCTGATGATTTCCGTCTGTCTGTGGGGATCTTCGTTTATTGCCGATAAAATAGCCCTGCAGTCTTTTTCTCCGCTTTTTCTGTGCCTGATTCGTTTTATGATCTCTACTGCCGTACTGCTGGTTTTCCGGCTTGGCCGTAAGGATTTCCGCTATCCGGATCCCGAGGATATGAAGAAAATCGCCGCGGCGGCGTTCCTAGGCATTTCGGTATATTATGCGATCGAAAACACGGCTGTGAATATGACATCCGCGGCGGATGCGAGTGTGATTTCCGCAGCCTATCCGCTGCTGACGATCCTGACCGGCATTGTCTTCTATCATTTCCGGCCGGCCCGCAATCAGATCGTTGGCATTCTGATGGCATGCGTCGGCGTGCTGATCCTGACCGTCAGTTCTTCCCGGGAAAACAGTTCCCTGATCGGCAATCTGATGCTGGTGTTCAATGGCTTTCTCTGGGCTTTGTACAATTATCTGACCGGCCGGATCTCACGGAACTGTGACAACTTCAGCGTGACCTACCTGCAGATCCTGATCGGAACCGTCTGCTTTATACCGATGCTGTTTCTGGAAACCTGCACGATCGGAACCATCACACTGACTTCCGTTCTGGCGGTTTTATATCTTGCGGTATGCTGTTCGCTGGCGGCGCTGCTGTTATACAATTACGGACTGCGGAATACCGATCCGGCCACGACGGCCGCATTGATGAACCTGATGCCGGTTGCCGGGGTAGTTCTGTCAGCGCTGATTCTTAAGGAAACAATTACGATCCGCCATATTCTCGGCGGAGTGATCATCATCGTCGGTGTGTTTGTCTCGGAACACAAAGGCAGGAAAAAACAATAGTGCCCGGCTTTGTCCGCGAAACCGGCAGCTGAATCAGAATGCGTGAGACTGTTATGGAGATCCCGGAAACAGTCTCTTTTTCATGTAAATTGTATTATTCAGTCAAAGACAGGCCGGCAATGCTATAATGTCAAAAATACAGGAAAGAGCAGGGAACCGTATTATGGAAAATGCCGTCGCACCGGAAAAGAGAATCAGAAACAGAGCCATTCTCATGGTACTGGCTGCTTCGCTGTGCTTTGCGACCGGCGGTCTGTTCATGAAACTGATTCCCTGGAACGCACTGGCCATCAACGGTGCCAGAAATCTGATCGCGTCGTTTGTCATCGGTATTTATATTCTGATGACACATCATAAACTGAAGTTTAATCCGACCGTTCTGATCGGCGCGGTATCCATGGCCGGTGTGACTACCTGCTATGCCATTGCCAACAAACTGACAACAGCCGGCAACACGATCATTCTCCAATATACGGCACCGGTCTGGATCATGGTCATGGTATACCTGTTTTTCGGGAAGAAGCCGTCCAGAACAGGAATCATTTCGCTGCTGATCGTTTTCGCCGGGATTCTCTGTTTCTTCTTTGAGGGACTTTCGACCGGCCGCTGGCTGGGTGATCTGATCGCGCTGCTGTCGGGAATTTTCTATGCCGGGGTGTTCATGCTGAACAGTTTTGAAAAAGGCGATGCGCTGTCATCCGTCTTCTTCGGTCAGCTGCTGTGCGGGATATTTCTTACTCCGCTGGTTTTGCAGGAAACGGATTTCTCCATGCCGGTTCTGCTTGCGGTTTTCTTTCTCGGTGCCGTGCAGGTCGGCCTTGCCTATATTTTCTTCACCACCGGCACAAAGTATATCGATCCTCTGACCGCCTCGATTATCAATGCTCTGGAGCCGATCCTCAATCCGATTCTCGTTGCGATATTCTATGGTGAAAAACTTGGCGTGCTTTCTCTTGCCGGTGCGGCAATCGTGCTTTGCGGCATCATGTACTACAACATTAAGGAGGCACTGGAAAACAGAGAAAAGACAGTCTGAAGCGTGCAATCATTCAATGCTGGCAGAAAACCAAATAAGGACCGGCTTATACATAGCGGTCCTTTTACATTCGTGGCTCTGAACTTCAGCCGGGCAGATCGATAATCAGTTATTTTTTTCCTGGTTCAATTCCTGGGCAATCACGTCATTGAACATCAGAAAAGAGAAGGTGTCCGACAGTACGGTATTGGTCGTGCCCGCCAGCGGCAGAGTGGGCAGACAGAACACTTCATCGAAATTATGACGCAGAGGATGTTTGGAATTCGTCGTGACAAGAACAAAATATGGTTTGACGACATTTTCTTTGCGGAAATTGCGGAGAAATTCCTGATATGAATTGCCGCTGATTGCGGAATATATGATCACCATATCATTTTCTGAATAATGAAACGGCATCAGATCTGTCTGCGGCATCATGGAACAGATTTCGTCATTCAGTGACAATGCGATCAGAAGTTCTTCGGCCGGCAGACGGGAAAGATTCGCACCCATAAGGATCACTTTCCGGCTGTGTTTCATTTTTCTGATCAGCCGACGGACCGCTTCTTTATCGACCGATTTTTCTGTCTGAATGAGCAGACTGGCATATTTCTCGCTGTTGGAATCGCCAACTGGATTTTCTTTCATCTCTTTGAGATCCTGAGCCAGCTGATACTGCAGTTCGGCGAAACCGTTGAATCCCAGTTTCTTGGCGAAACGGGTCAGGGCAGGTTTCGTGACGCGGGTATTATCAGAGACTTCTGTAATACTGCGGGTTGCGAATTCTTCCGGAAATTTTCTGATACGTTCATAAATTTGTCTGTCCGTCTTGGAAAAAGAACTGACCGACGCGTCCATTAGTTCAAGAGTATTCATAATTCCAGGCTCCTATCTGGAATCATTATAACAAAAACGAAACTGAAATGCATTTCGAAAATAAAATATGTTTCAAAAACATAAATATGATATTGACACATATTTTGCAAAAGGGTATATTGTGGGTGTGAGTTAAAAAGCGCTTTCACAGAGAACGTCTGATCAACGTTGTGAAAAAAGAGGAGAGAGTTAGAAATGGAGAAGTTCTTAGATAAACTGATTGCGATTTCCAGTAAATTTGCCCAGAACAGTGTGCTCAATATTATCCAGGGTGCATTCATGATGCTGATGCCGATTACCATGATCGGCGGCTTCACAGCTTTATTCAACGGTATCGGTATTGATGCTTACCAGGCATTCATTGCTTCCGCCGGTATCAAAAATGTATTAAACGTCATCTATCAGTGGACGATCGGCATGTTCGGCGTCTATGTATCATTCCTTGTCGCCCTGCAGTTCGCTAGAGTTCACAAGTGCTCCAAGTCTGACATCGCTGTCGGTCTTGTGTCTATGGTATGCTTCCTGATCGTTACACCGTATGTGCTTCCGGAAGATCCGTATGGAGCAGCTTCTCTGCCGGTCAGCTGGCTTGGTGCTTCCGGTCTGTTCACAGGCATTATCATTGCCTTCATCGTCGGTTACATCTTCAAGTTCTGCCAGAAGTATAACATTGTCATCAAGCTTCCGGAACAGGTTCCGCCGATGGTATCCGCCCAGTTCACCAGCATTATCCCGGGTGCGATTTCCATGATTCTGTTCGGCATTCTCAATGCTGTATTCGCCGGCACATCCCTGGGCTCTTTCCACCAGCTGATCTACTCGATCGTTTCCACACCGCTGAATGCTGTTGGTTCCAACGTCTTCGGTTTCTGGATCCTGATGGTTGTCCTCTATGGCCTCTGGTTCTGCGGTATTCACGGCGGCATGACCTGCGGTCCGATCATCATGATGCTGTTCATGCAGTTGCAGATGGAAAACATGACGGCCTATCAGGCTGGTCAGCCGCTGCCGCACATGTTCATCGGTGACGCTCTGTCCTTTGGCTCCGGGTCCATTCCGATGATTATCGCTGCCCTGATCTTCTGCAAGTCCGAATCCGGAAAATCCATTTCCAGACTGGGCTTCCTGCCGGCTCTGTTCGGTGTTGACGAACCTATCTACTTCGGTATGCCGATGATCCTGAACCCGATCTTCTTCATTCCATGGGTTCTGATCGCTCCGACCGTATCCGTATTTGGAACACACCTTCTGAAACTGGTCGGTCTGCTTGGCTACTCCAACGGCACCGGCGGTCAGAACGCTGCCAACCTGCCGTTCTTCGTCGGCAATACGATGAACTATGGTATCAGCGGTCTCATCTGGGGCTGTGTCCTGTTCGCAATCATCGTTCTTGCCTATGTGCCGTTCGTTAAAGCATATGACAAGCAGATGCTTGCTCAGGAAGCAAAATCTGTAACTGAATAAAGCAATATCCAGGGAGGAGGCAGTAAACCTCCTCTCTTTTCCAAAAAAGAAAGAGAGAGGCGATATATGAGATTATTAGTACAAAGCGATGACTATGGAATTACCAGAGCAGTATCTCTTGGCTGCATTCACGGCATCCGAAACGGAGTTGTCAGAAATACCGGCATGTTCGCCAACATGCCATGGATCGCGGAATGTGTCGACTGGATCCGCCCGTATCTGGATCAGATTGCCTTCGGCATTGATCTGAACGCATCGACCGGACCTTCGATTCTCGGTCATGAAAAACTCCCGACCCTGACGCATGAAGACGGCACGTTCCTGGGCTCAAAGGAAAACAGAGCCCTGGATACCGACGAGAACGATCATGATCATCTGGCGGCGCACAGAGATGAGCTCTATGCGGAATTCAAAGCCCAGATCGAAAGATATATCGAACTGATCGGTCATAAACCGGACTATATTCATAACCACGCTTATGGCACAAAGACAACGGACGAAGTGACAAGAACACTGGCGAAAGAATACGGCGTGCTCTGCTCGGTCGCTTTCATGGACAGAGAAGAAGTGAAAGAAGCCGGCATGGGCTGGTATGTATGGGGTGGACCGGAAGCGCAGCTGAAGGAAGACCCGATCACCTATATCACCGAAGACAAAGGCGGGATCCTGAATCAGGAATACGGCTATATCGTTTCCCACTGCGGCTATGCGGATGCCGATCTCTTCGAACTGACAAGTTTCACGCTCTGCCGCCCCAAAGACCTTGAGGCAATGACCAGTGAGGCGGTAAAAAACTGGGTAAAGGAAAACAATATTGAACTTGCCTCGTTCAAAGACCTGCCGAAAGAGTGGCTCTGATGCTGTTTCCAAAGAATTTCTTCTGGGGTGCGTCCACCAGCGCGTTCCAGATCGAAGGCGCATACAACATCGACGGAAAAGGCCTTGCGACAACTGATGTAAGACCGGTGCCGGAAGGTATTGCCGATACCAGGATTGCCTGTGATCATTATCATCATTGGCGGGAAGACGTCGATCTGATGGCGGAACTGGGACTGAAGACTTACCGCATGGGCTTTTCGTGGAGCCGCATCATGCCGGATGAGACGCTGGTTCCCAATGAAAAAGGTCTGGCTTTCTATGATCAGCTGATCGATTATCTGCTGGAAAAGGGTATCGAGCCGCTTGTTACCCTGTATCACTTCGAATGCCCGCAGGCGCTCGTGGATGCTTTCGGCGGCTGGCAGAGCCGCAAGATGATCGATGCCTATGCAGCCTATGCGGAGGTCTGTTTCCGCCATTTCAAAGGCAGAATCACCAAATGGGTCACTGTCAACGAACAGTTCATCGCTTCCGCCGCACCCGGCATGGCCATGGCATATATTGAAGATCCCTTTGAAAGATCGAAGAAGATCTGGCAGATCAGCTATCATATTTCTCTGGCTGAACATAAAGCCTTCTCATTGCTGAAGAAAATCGATCCCGAAGCTCTGATCGGTCCGGTCTGTTCCATTCAGGTTGTTTATCCCCTTTCTTCAAAACCTGAGGATATCCGGGCTGCCATGGAAGCTGAGGAGATGATGGAATTCTGTCTGCTCGATATGAGTGTGTACGGCGAATACTCCCCGTTTGCCCGTACCTGGCTGCAGGAAAGAAACCTTCTGCCCGCCGCAGAGGAAGAGGATGTGCAGATCCTTCATGCCTCCCGGCCGGATTTCATCGGTATCAACTATTACTTCAGTGTCTGCGCGGAGTATGCCGAGAAACCGTTTGACTTTGATACCTCTTTCTTCTGGGCAGCGGATGACTGCCGCATCGTTGCCAATCCGCATCTGGCGAAAACAGAATGGATGAACATGGGAACGGATCCGCTTGGTCTCTATGACGGCATGGTCAAAATCTACAACCGTTACCGGCTGCCGATGATCGTCACGGAAAACGGCATGGCGGTCAGCGAAGCGCTGGATGAGGAAGGAAAGATCCATGACGATTATCGGATCGGTTATCTTTCCGATCATATCCGGCAGGTCGGCCGTCTCTGTGAGGAAGGCTATCCGGTCTTCGGCTACTGTCCGTGGAGTTTCATGGATGTCCTTTCTTCCCATCAGGGATTTGCCAAGCGGTACGGCCTGGTCTTCATTGACCGGACCGATACCGATGTCAAAGAATGCCAGCGGTATAAAAAAGACAGTTTCGAATGGTACCGCAAGGTCATAGAAACAAACGGTGAAGAACTGTAAAAACTTCAGTTTTGAACTGAAGTTTTTTGCTTTAGTCATGAATCATTCCTACGGCAGCAGATCACTGAGATGCCGGCTGTAGAAAAAATCATATGTCATCCTGTCGTACTCTTTCCAGAGCGGAAGGGTCCGGCAGTATTCCGCCCGCGGACAGGGTTCAGCACATTTCATCAGACAGGCAACGGCTGCCAGTGAACCCTCCATCCGTTCGAGAATTTCGCCGATTGTATAATCTTCCGGCTTCCGGGTCAGTTTGTAGCCGCCGCCTTTGCCGCTGACGCCGGTGAGAAAGCCGGCAGCCACCAGCTCCTTCACGATGATTTCCAGATATTTCTTGGATATGGCCTGCCGTTCAGCAATGTCCTTTAACGGCAGATATCTGCCATTTCCGTTTTCCGCAATATCCGCCATGACCCTGAGGGCATATCTTCCTTTTGTTGTAATCATAATAAGTCCTTCTGTTCTTTTGCCTATCATACCGCAAGGTGAATAAAGATGGCAAAGGAAATATTGCCTATTGACATAGTAGGTGAATAGTTTTATATTGTTGACTAGTAAAAGGAGAGCAGAAGATGAAACGCATAACACTGAACAGTACAAATAAACAGATGATGTGTTGTCGAGTACTGTGTTCCCGGGCATGTTGTATGGCTGGGGTGTTCGCATGCGCTCCTCAGTAATGATTCATTGGAAATCAAGCCTGTCAATGTCCCGGTATTAATAAAATGATTCCGGGTTTTTCTTTGGATGAAAACTTACGCTGAAACAGCAGACAGGATACAGGGGAAAGAAAGAGCGGATGCAAAAAAGGATTACTGCTGAATGAACTGCAAAGAACAAAAGAAAGAGAAAGGTAAATAACATGACGAAAATTTATAAAGGAACACTGGATCTGATCGGCAACACACCGCTGGTTGAAGTAACAAACATCGAAAAAGAACTGGATCTTAAGGCAACATTGCTTGTCAAACTGGAATATCTGAATCCGGCCGGAAGCGTCAAGGACAGAATCGCCAAAGCGATGATCGAAGACGCGGAGGAGAAGGGACTTCTGAAGGAAGGGTCTGTCATTATTGAACCGACATCCGGAAATACCGGTATCGGTCTGGCAGCAATCGCGGCCGCGAAAGGATACCGTATTATTCTGACCATGCCGGAAACAATGAGCGTGGAAAGAAGAAATATTCTGAAGGCATATGGTGCCGAAGTGGTTCTGACCGAAGGTGCCAAGGGCATGAAAGGTGCCATTGCCAAAGCGGAGGAACTTGCGGCAGAAATCGAAAACAGCTTTATTCCCGGACAGTTCATCAATCCGGCTAACCCGGCGATCCATAAAGCGACGACCGGCCCGGAGATCTGGAATGATACAGACGGAACAGTAGATATCTTCATTGCCGGTGTCGGCACCGGCGGAACCGTGACAGGTGTGGGAGAATATCTCAAAGAACAGAAACCGGCTGTGAAAGTGGTCGCTGTCGAGCCGGAAAGTTCTCCTGTCCTTTCCGAAGGAAAAGCCGGTGCGCATAAAATTCAGGGTATCGGTGCCGGATTTGTTCCGAAGGTGCTGAACACGGGTGTCTATGACGAGATCTACAAAGCATCTAACGAAGACGCTTTCGCAGCCGCGAAGCATCTTGCCCGCAAGGAAGGCATTTCCGTGGGTATCTCGTCCGGTGCTGCCCTGCATGCGGCAATTCTCTATGCCCAGAAGCCGGAAAATGAAGGAAAGGTGATCGTTGCACTGCTGCCGGACAGCGGTGACAGGTATTATTCAACGCCACTGTTCACCGAGCAGTAATAACGAATTGTTTATAAAGCAAGGCCGCATTTCAGCATGCGGCCTTTTTGTTAAGAAAAACCCCCGGATAGTCCGGGGAGTCCAAATAAGGTTAACCGATGAGTCTCTGCCAGCGGAGCCTATAATGTAGATGCGGTCTGCCAACTGCAAATACAAAATAGGAGGACAAATGACAGAGACACATACATTATCGCACACAACGTGGAATTGTAAGTATCACGATGTATTCGCACCGAAGTATCGAAGAAAGGTGTTCTACGGAGAAAAAAGACTGGAGATAGGAGTAGTATTGAGGACACTGTGCAAGTGGAAGGGGGTGAATATACTGGAAGCAGAAGTATGCCCTGATCATGTGCACATGCTTGTCGAAATACCGCCGAAGTACAGTGTTTCGCAGTTCATGGGATATCTGAAAGGAAAAAGCAGCCTGATGATATACGAGAAATGGGGAAACATGAAGTACAAGTATAGGAACAGAGAGTTCTGGTGCCGTGGATACTATGTAGACACGGTTGGAAAGAATACAAAGAAGATCCAGGAATACATAGCGCATCAGCTGGAAGAAGATAAAGCGGCTGATCAGTTGACGCTGGATCTCGGCGACCCGTTTAACGGGAAAAAGTAGCGGTTTGCGTGTGGCAGACCGTACATGCGCCTCTGGGCGCGGCCAGTAATAGGAGGGCTTAATGCCCGTATTGTGAAAAACCACCGGCTCAGCCGGTGGATGGTTATTCAGTCTTCTTTCGCGACGCCTTCCCGGAAGTCATCGACAATTTTATTGAATTCGATGATACGCTGATCCACTTCCTGTTCAGGCAGTTTCTTATAGTAGTTGATATCACCGCGCTTTTCAGCTTCCTGGAAATACCAGCATTTGTAGTCAACGATCTTCAGCATGTCTTCCAGTTCCCCAATCTGTTCCAGAAGGCTCTCGCGCTGCTCATTGAACATGACATAACGTTCATGAATGGTATCGTTTCCCTGCAGATAGAGAGACATGAATTCGCGGATCTTTCTGATCGGCATGCCGCTTCGTTTCAGAACGGTGATCGTATAGAGCGGTTCGAAATCTTCCTTTGTAAAAAGACGGGTGCCGGATTCACTGCGTTTTACAAAGCTCAGCAGTCCTTCCTTGTCGTAGTAGCGCAGGGTGTGGGCGCTGATGCCGGTACGGGCGGCAACGTCTCCGATTGTGTAATATTTTTCCATTATTTGTAATTTCCTTCTTGACTTCGAGTATACTCTAACATCTATTGTGTGATTGCAAAAGAGAAAGAAGGTAGAAAAATGACACAGGCAAAAGCAGAAAGAATCGCAATGAATAAAGAAGCATTCGCTAAAATCGACACAACGAAGGTATACTGGCTGGGTGGCGGCGGCGCCATGATCAACAGCCGCGGCACCGTGATTTTAATTGATCCTCTTCTGAAAGGTTTTGATATGAAGATTCTGACAGACGCGCCGCTGCTTCCGGAGGATGTACCGCATGCGGACGCAGTTATCATCACCCACTGCGACAATGACCATTTCAGCAAGCCGACGCTTACGGAAATCAAGGACAGAGTCGATGAAGTGCACACAACGCATTATGTGGCAGAACTCTGCAAGGAAATCGGTATCGACGCCAAGGGACATGACATTCATGATTCCTTCATGATCAATGACGTGAAGATCACTCTGACACCGGCTGACCATGCCTGGCAGAATATGTCCCCGAAGCATTCCGCCATCAGACACTTTGAAATGGAAGACTTCTGCGGCTTCCGTGTTGAAACAAAGGACGGCGTCATCTGGATGCCGGGCTATTCCCGCCTGATGGAAGAACAGCTGCATCAGGACGCGATGGATCTGATCCTGCTGGATATCTCGGATTCGAGATGGCATATCGGTCTGGATGGTGTTAAGAAGATGACCGATGCCTATCCGGAAACACCGCTGCTTCCGATCCACTGGGGCTGCGTTGACGCGCCGGAATGGAAGGAATTCAACGGAGATCCGGAAGTTGTAAGGGAAATGATCGTCAATCCGGATAGACTGCATGTTGTCGCCGTCGGCGAAGCTTACGAACTGAAGAAATAACAGAGAAAAAGACCAGGATGCACAGACTGATGTGCGGCTGGTCTTTTTTGATTCAGATATATTGATGGATACTCAGATCGTTTCGACCTTGATCAGGTTGGCGCCGCCGGAACGTCCGGCAACACCGGCACCGGTAATGACGACCTTGTCGCCGTCTTCCAGATTCATGGTGTCGATCGCTGTTTTTCTTGCCATGTAGAAGAGAACTTCGGTGGATGGCAGCACTTCGCACATCTTCGGTGTGACAGCCCAGGAGAGGGCGAGCGAACGCCAGGTCTTTTCATTTGTCGTCAGACCGATGATATCGACAGGACTGCGGAAACGGGCTACCATCTTGGCAATCCGGCCGGACATCGTGCAGGCAACGATCGCCTTCGCATTGACATCCATTGCCATCGTGCATGTCGCATGGGAGATGGCATCCATGTCATTGTGGATATCAAAGCCGCTGCGGTAGAAATTCTTCTTGTAGTCAATTGAGTTTTCCGCTGCTTCGGCGATCTTGGCCATTGCCTTGACAGCCAGTACCGGATAGGCACCGGCAGCTGTTTCACCCGACAGCATGACGGCGCTTGTTCCGTCATAGACGGCATTGGCGACGTCGGATGTCTCGGCTCTTGTCGGACGCGGATTGTGGATCATGGATTCCAGCATTTCGGTGGCGGTGATAACGCGCTTGCCGAGCATGCGGCAGCGGTAGATCATATCTTTCTGCATTGCCGGCAGAAGTTCGAAAGCAACTTCGACACCCATGTCACCACGGGCCACCATAACGCCGTCGCATACCGTGCAGATCGCGTCGATGTTGTCATAACCGGACTGGTTTTCGATCTTGGCGATCAGTTCCACGGTGTTGTCCTTGCCGAGTGACTTCAGCAGATTGTGGACGTCGACGAGATCCTGTTTGACAGAAACGAACGAGCAGGCGATGAAATCGACGTCGTTCTCGACACCGAAGGTGATATCGGATTTATCCTGTTCGGAAAGATAAACCTGCTGCAGATGCTTGCCGGGGAAACTCATGGACTTGCGGTTGGACAGTTCGCCGCCGGCGATGACCGTTGTTTCGATTTCTGTACCATTGGTGGAAACGACTTCCAGTTCGAGCAGGGCGTTGTTCAGCAGGATCCTGTCGCCCGGCTCCAGCTCGTTGGCAAGATTCTTATAACTGACGGAAACAATGTTCTTGTCACCTTCAATATCTTCGGTCGTAAGAGTGAATTTTTTGCCTTCTTCCAGCATGATCTTGCCTTTTTTAAAGGTTCCGATACGGAATTCCGGTCCTTTTGTATCAAGCATGATGGCAATCGGCAGACCGAGTTCTTTTCTGACTTTTTTGATCCGGTTGATTCTTTCAAGATGCTCTTCGTGAGTGCCGTGGGAAAAATTCAGCCGGGCGACGTTCATACCGTTCAGACACAGCTCGCGGAGAACTTCTTCAGACTCGCTGGCCGGGCCGATCGTGCATACGATTTTTGTTTTACGCATATTATTAATGCTCCTTTTCAACACATTGATTATACATAAGTATCGCGGCTGAAAACATGAGAATAATGTGAAAGTTATCTGCCGGACAGATAAAAATGCTGGTATGCCGGTAAAAAACTCCGGGAATAACCCGGAGCAGAATTGATTCAGTCGACGTCCAGTTCTGAGACTTCTTTAGGATATTCCCTGAGTTCGTCACTTTCATGCAGCGGATTCCAGACCTGGGCAAAGAAAGGATCGACTTTGGCGCGCTGACCGTAATTCCAGCTTTTGCGTTCACATTCCGGACACCAGTGGCCGCCTTCAAGAATGAGACGGGGGCTGGCATCAAAAGTGTGGCCGAAGGCACAGCGGCAGGACAGTCTGGTCTTCCAGTCACCCTTGACCATCGACGTGCTCAGCAGCGCGCCGCCGCGGAATTCCACAGCTTTTTCCATATCTTCATATGTAAGTTCTTCTTCCGGTTTCGTCTCGTCATATCCGTGATCGATCGGCACAACGGTTTCCCAGTCAGTGAAGTGTTCCATCTCGCTGGCTTTTTCCGGGAGAGCTTCCCATGCTTTGCGGCTTCCCCAGTAGGCGTCAATATGATCTTCCATATTGCTGTCGAGCCAGTGCTTGGTGCCGTGTTCGGAATTCAGAGCATCTTTGAAAGTGCTCTTGATAATGCCTCCCATCATCTTTTCGCCGCCGGGAAGAGCACAGAGTTTCTTGCCAAAAGAAGCAGCCGGTCCGAGTTCCTTCAGATACGCATCGACGAAGTACTGGATACTGTCACTGCGGAAGTGAAGATAATTCTCCAGTTTGTCGGAATCCAGATAATACTGGCCATGGAAATTTCTGGTAGCCGTGTATTTATTGTCAATCACACAGTCGAGATCCTGTATGCCTATTTCGCCGTACATACGTCTGTACATCTCATAGGTGTCAATACGGCAGGATTCACCGCCGCCGATATTGTAAATATGGCCCCAGAACGTCGCGTCAAGTGTATTGCCGGCATCAAAAGCACAGAGGTTGCGCATTGCTGTGCCGCTGTCACGGTCAGATACATATTCCAGCACGTTATCCAGACAGTTATGGAACTGGATGGCGTCACGGATCTTTGCCATGGCTTCACCGATGATGCCGGTCTGACGCAGACTGACCCAGTATTTCAGGCCGCTTTCAATTACATAGCGTTCCGCTGCGATTTTGGAGACAGCATAGTAGTCAAACATGCTTGGCTTGATCGGGTCACCGACTCTGCCCCAGTGGATCGGCGGCATGCGGTCACCTGTTTCGGCAACCGTTCCAATATAAACGAATTTATAGGTTTCCGTCTTGCCGCAGGCATGGATTGCGTCGATCAGATTGCGGGTGGAGCCATAGTTGTTTTCCATGGCTTTTTTCGGATAATAGTCGGCTGCCGGTGATACGAAAGCAGCGATGTGCAGGCACATGTCGCTTGCTTCTACGCAGGCGGTTACATCTTCTTTGTTCAGCAGGTCGCCGAAGCGTACCCGGATGCCGGGTGTGCCGATCCAGCGTTCGAACAGTTTTCTGTTTTTATCACTGTCCCGGACGAGGATCAGAAGGTCATAGAGTCTGCCGAGATCCGGAAGCATCTTCTGAAAACTCGCATAACCCATGCCGCCGCCGGCACCGGTCATGAATACAACAGGACGTGCCATGCTTATTCACCTTTCATGCCGAGAACGTTCTTCTTATTGACGATGATGTCGCGGCACAGAAGAATGGAATCGCCGATGGCACTGTCAATATCATCTTCTGTGACACCGAGTTCAGCAGCGCCTTCGTTTTTAAAGATGAAGAGATTACTGCACATGATGTCTGTGAATTTGACCATGTTCAGACCGCCCTGGATACCGTTGGCTTCCTGTTCCTTCATGATGTTCTTGCCGCCGTAGGCATACATCCAGTTCGGAATCGTAATGATCTTCTTGTCCGGCACAGACAGATACTTATGGACGATACGCAGCATTTCTTTCCATGTCATATTGTAATAGCCGATTGGATAGCATCTGCCGCCTTTTGTCCGCTCCAGAGCACCGGCAATTGCCTGCCCGACCTGATGAACAGTGACCATGGCAGTGCCACCTTTCGGGTACATGGTTACGGCCGGCATACTCATGATCTGTTCCACAAGGAATACCCATACCGGCTTACGTCCGGGCTGGGTTCCGAAGATATACGGCAGTTCCAGAACAGCAACAGATAGGTCGTCCGATGCGTAGTTCATGGCGACAGTTTCTTGATCGATGCGGCTGCGGATATACGGATGCCATTTGGTCAGTTCCTTTTCCGGCCATTTTTTAGCTGCATAGGAGAAGTAGGAGCCGAGGATCACAGCATGCTTTACGCCGCATTCTTTGCACAGGCGCAGAAGCCGGTCAACCGGATCGATATTGTATTTTTTATACAGGTCATAAATAGGTGCCGGTCCTTCTACACGTTCATCCACGCCGGCTGCGAAAACAAATCCGTCACAGCCTTCCAGACAGGCACGCAGTTCGTCATCACTCATTTCCAGATAATTGCCAAGAGTCAGCTTCATTTCTTCCGGAAGAACAGCACCTTCGGGAAGCGGCGGAAGAGCGATGCTGGATACTTGGTGGCCGCGGCTGATCAGTTCTTTTGCGGCTTCGGAACCAAGCAGTCCGGTGCCGCCGATCATAAAGATTTTCATTATGTTTACTCCTTCCGGCTTGACACAGCAAGCCATGATTCACTAGCATATTATCAACACAGTGTTGCTTTTACAATCAGCAGATGTTTTTCCGGTGTTGCGTTGTCAACAGATACGGAAAGAGTGTTGAAATAATGGAGAACGGATATGAAAACGGAAAACCGGAGAGTGCGGATGACAAAGACTCTGATTCGGACGGCAATGATCGAACTGATGCAGGAAAAGTCTTTTTCTTCCATCACGATCAAGGAGCTTTGCGACAGAGCGGATATCAATCGCACGACGTTTTACAAACATTACAGTGATCAGACAGCGGTTCTTTTAGAAATCGAGGCAGAACTGGTAAACAGAACGATGGAATATATGAAGGATGTCAGCCGCGATGCTGCAACGATCGATTTCATTGAAGCGTTCCTGAAATATGTACGGGAAAACAGCACTCTGTTCCGGCTGCTTTTCTGCAGCGGCGGTGAACACGAAAAACAGATGCTTTCCTATATGCAGAGCGTTCTGGCGCAGCTGCGTCCGAATCTTCCGGAATATGGTTCAAAGAAGCAGGAAAAATATGTGCTGAACTTTCTGATGTACGGTTCTTTTCATGTTCTACTGACATGGATCGAACAGAATTTTGACCTGCCGGAGAAAGAAGTCGCGGAATTGATTTATACAATGTGCGACAGTATCAGCACCGGTATTGCAGAATAACAGACAGCACAGTAATAACAGCGCTGATACTCTGTGACGAAACTCTCTCTGAAATGATCCTGCCGGATAAACGGAAAATAATGAAAACCATCTTGACTTAGAGTACTCTCTAACATCTAGAATTCGATTGAACAATATGGAAAGGGAAGAAAAAATGAAATATACACAACTTGGCAACAGCGGTATTGAAGTATCGAGAATCTGTCTTGGCTGCATGGGCTTCGGAAAAGCGGAAGCGGGCTTCCACAAATGGACCCTGCCGTATGAAGACACAAAGAAGATCATTGACTACGCGGTAGATCAGGGAATCACGTTCTTTGACACTGCCATGGCGTATCAGGGCGGCACCAGCGAAGAGTTTGTCGGCAAGGCGCTCAGGGATGTCAGGGACAGGGTTGTCATCGCGACCAAATACACGCCGCGGATGGGCGAAGCTCTGGAAAATTACAGCGGAACAGAATGGATCAACAAATGCATCAACGATTCCCTTACAAGACTGGGAACAGACTATATCGATCTCTATATCATGCACAGCTGGGATTACAACACACCTGTTCTTGAATCCCTGCACGCTCTCAATGCCGCAAAAGAAGCAGGCAAGATCCGTGCCGTCGGCATTTCCAACTGCTGGTCATGGCAGCTTGCCAAAGCGAACGCTCTGGCGGAAAAGGAAGGCCTCGCACCGTTTGTCTCCGTACAGAGCCATTACAATCTGCTGGCCAGGGAAGACGAAAGAGAACTGAGAAATCTCTGCCTTGAGGACAATATCGCCATGACACCGTACAGTGCCCTGGCTTCCGGAAGACTTTCCAAAAAGCCCGGTGAAACATCGAAGCGTCTGGAACTGGATGCCTATGCGAAAACAAAATATGACGCGACAGCGGATCAGGACGCGAAGATCATTGAGCGTGTCTATGAGCTTTCCCAGAAAAAAGGTGTTTCGATGACCGAGATTTCCCTGGCATGGCTTTTGACAAAAGTCACTTCACCGGTTGTCGGCACAACAAAGGTTTCCCATATCGACGGTGCTGTCGGAGCGGTGAATCTCGAACTCAGCGATGAAGAAATCAAATACCTGGAAGAACCGTATGTGCCGCATGCTGTAGTCGGTGTGCTCGGCACTTCCGGCTGGAGAAAACAGGCGCAGTAAAAAAACATAGTATACAGAATAAAGAACCGGCATGAAGTGAAGGTGCCGGTTCTTTTGCCTTTTATGATGAGGTTTCAGCAGAGTTGTCAGACGGATACCGGCTGATGGTTTCCTGAACCGTGTCGAGAAAGAGCTCCGCTGCTTCCGAGAAGATCTGATACTTCCGGTAGATCAGATGCGATCTTGTATGCAGAGCCGGACGCAGAGGGCTGATCAATCAAACAGCCGGGCTTTTATCTGTGTCTGCTGTTATGCGTCGTTGGTCTGGATGTCATTCATATGGGCATAGGTGCCGCCCAGTTTCAGCAGATCTTCATGCGTGCCGCGTTCTTTCACTCTGCCTTTTTCAATGACCAGGATCTGAACGGCCGTGCGGATGGTGGAAAGGCGGTGGGCGATGGCGATGATGGTCCGCTTTCCGGCCAGATTTACCAGGGTCAGAGACAGCGTGGCGAAGATGGCCAGCATATACAGGCCTTTATAGCGGATCGCTTCTCTGCTCAGTTTCCACAGCATTTTCATATCACTATCTTATATGAACGGCCGGCTGCTTGTGTAGGATATGCATCCATGAAAAAAGGATGCCTTTTGGGCATCCTATTTGATCCGCAGGATCAGTCTCAGAACATTGGCGGCCGTCCGCTGCAGTTCACCGCGGGTGATGCCTTCGGAAAGACCGAGCGTCTTGAGAAGAGTGCCGTCGGAACGGTAATGTTTCGCCATGTGTCTCATGTCACCGGGCATCAGGACGTCGACCTGGGCCCGCACCCGGTAGGCGTTGTTTTCCAGCAGGGGGAATTCCGGGCTTCTGGCTTTGCGCATCCACCAGTCGGTGATGACACAGCCGTCATAGTGCCATTCACCCCGCAGGACGGTGGTGACAAGGTCATAGTTGTAGTGGCTCCAGATGCCGTTGACTTTGTTGTAACTGGTCATGAGCACCAGCGGTGCGGCTTCTTTGACAACAATTTCAAAGTTACGGAGGTAGATCTCCCGCAGGGCTCTTTCCGAAAGCCGCGAGTCATGTGTGCTGCGCTTTGTCTCCTGATTGTTGCAGGCATAATGCTTGGGACAGGCGGCGTTGTTTCCGCTCTGAATGCCGCGCACGATCGCCGCGGCTGTTTTGCCGGACAGCAGCGGATCTTCGGAAAAGTATTCGAAGTTTCTGCCGCATAAAGGATTGCGGTGAATATTCATGCCGGGTGACAGCAGCACGTCGACTCCGTAGTGTGACATCTCTTCCGAAATCTTATCGGCCAGAGCTTCGAGCAGTTCCGTGTTCCATGTGCAGGCAAGGGCTGTGCCGCAGGGAATCAGGGCACAGTATTTCCGCAGCCGGATACCGGAGGGACCGTCAGCGGTAACGACCGGTGATACACCTTTCTGGCGCAGGCTGGCAATGACACCGCCGAAAACACCGGCGTTGCCGGCCACACCAAGCGGGCTTCCCATCATACCGTGACCGCGGCTCAGGGCTTCCAGTTCTTCATCGGAAAGACAGGCTATGAAATCATCAAGACTGGTTTTTCCGTCTCTGACATCATTAAGAGAACAGGAACCGTCCGGTTTTTGCGGGATTTCCTCAGGCAGGCGGCTGAGAATGCGCTTTTTCAGCTGCCGGCCGGGCGGCAGCAGGGGTTCGCACTGTTCCACGACGATTTCCTGATCGATCATGATCTCGCCGGCCGGCTGGTCATTTGCTGTAAAGGAATAGATACCCGGCTCCATGATGAAGCGATGATGGATTTCGTCATAGGAAGAAAGACATTTATCGTCACAGACAAGCGTCAGTGTTTCGCTTTCACCCGGTGCCAGCAGTTTTGTCTTGCCGTACGCACACAGAACCCGCAGCGGTTTGTCCAGACGGCCAGCCGGTGCCGAACACCACAGAAGGACCGTTTCCTTGCCGGCAAGTCCACCGGTGTTGGTTACCGTGATTTCGGTTCTGGTAAGTTCATCCTTACGCTCTAAACGGAGCGGTGTGACAGTGAATGAGGTATAACTGAGGCCATAGCCGAAGGGATACAGAACCGTTTTGGGCCGGTGATCAAAGTAGCGGTAGCCGACATAGATGCCTTCCGCATAGTGATTGAATACATTGTGGCCGAAATTCTTACTGCTCGGGTAGTCTTTATAATGCCGGGCAATGGTGTCACTGAGTTTTCCGCATGGATTGACTGTGCCGGTCAGGACATCCGCCGCGGCGTTGCCGCTTTCCTGGCCGCCCTGCCAGACGATCATAAGGGAAGAGATCCGGCTGCCGTATCGTTCCGTCCAGGACAGATCGATGATACTGCCGATATTGAGCACAACAGAGACTTTCGAGAATACGGCTGTGACTCTTTCCAGCATGGACGTTTCCGCGTCGGTCAGGTAATAGCTGCCTTTTGTCAGAGTGTTCTCCCGGTCTTCACCGGCCGCCCGGCCGATCACGAGGAGGGCTGTGTCCGCTGTCTCGGCGGCTTTCTTGACAAGTGCCATATCCAGCGGCATTTCGGGATGGTGGGTCGGCCAGTGTCCCCACCAGCCGTGATCCGCTTTGTTGTTTTCTTCTTTCCGCCATTCTTCATAGGCATGCAGAACGTCATGGTTTAATGGTACGCCGGCATTCTGCAGGCCTTCGATCAGATTGACATGATACGGGGCGTTGACATCGCCGCCGCTGCCGTAGCCGACATAAAACCAGTCAAGCTGACAGCGTCCGAAAACAGCTGTCTCTTTCTTTGTGTCCAGCGGCAGGGCACCGTTGTTTTTTAAAAGAACACAGCCTTCGGCACCGGCCTGGCGGATCAGTCCGGCGATGCCGGGTGTCTGATACTGTTCACCTTCAACTGTCATTTCCTCCTGCATCAGGCCGTTGCCCATGGCCCGGTCAATGACGCGCTGGGCCAGCTGTCCGAATTTCTTCTGCCATTTCTTCTTCATAGATTTCTCTTTTCCGTATCCAGTATAGCAAAGCGTCTGGATTCCGGTGTTCTTTGTTTTTGCCGGAAGGAATATGCCGGACTGATTCAGCCGGTAAAGCAGTATACTTGAATTACCGGAAACAAGGAGAACTCTGAACGGCAGGAGGTGTCTGATGGAGGAACGGAACATAGCCGATATTTACTGTCCGTCCTGCGGCGCGGCGGCCCGTTATGATATCCGCCGGCAGCTTTATGTCTGCCGGTATTGCGGCGGCCAGGTCGGAATCGACGAAGCTCTTCAGCAGAAGAGAGGTTTTCGCACGCTTCAGCAGGAAAAGATCCGGGAAGAGGCCAGACAGTACAAACTGATCAAAGCGGAATGTCCCGGCTGCGGCGCGGAAATCGCGGTTGCTGAAAACGAAGCCCTCACCGACTGCGCGTTCTGCGGCAAATCACTTGTCAGAAGCAGCTATCTGAAGGCACCGGACATGCCGGAAATGATCATTCCGTTCCGTATCAGCGAGGAGGAAGCGCGTCAGCTGCTGAATGCCTGGTGTGAAAAGAACAGAAGAAAGCCGGAGGCACGGCATATTCTGGCCGGCATCACCCATCTGCAGGGTTATTACATGCCGTATGAACTGATCCGCGGACCGATCAGCTGCCAGGTGAGCAGAATTGACGGCGGGAAAACGTACACCTGCGGCGGTTATATTGACGAAGTGTTTGTCAACTGCTCACGGCAGGTGGACAATCTGCTGCTGAACGGTATGGAGCCATATGAACTGGACGAACTGAAAGAGTTTGATTTTGCCTATACGGCTGGCCAGCGGATCAAAATCCGTGATATTGACGATGAAGCTCTGGCTCTCAGGATCGAACAGGAAGTCAGGGAATCCTATACACCGGAAGTCCGGAAAACCCTCGAAACAAAAGCGATTGATATCGATGCGAATGTGAAATCGGTCATGCGGATGCCGCTGCTGCTGCCGGTGTACTATCTGCGGCTTGACGACTGTGTGGCAGCGGTGAACGGCCAGACCGGTAAAGTCAGTGTGCGGGCGGAGAAGGAATCGCATTATTACTTCCTGCCCTGGTGGCTGAAGGCGATCCTGGCAACGGCCGTGATCAGTGGCATAGTCTATGGCGGCCTGTGTCTGTTCGGCATGGCGGCAGGTGAAAGAATGTATCTGAGCGGACTGCTCGCTATCTTTTTCCTGATCGTTACCTTCTGCGCCTACAGTGACACGGACCATCCGGACTTCGCGGTGGAAGCGGGCCGGAAGATCTTCGTTTCCCAGGGCGGTGCCTGGCACCGGCAGAATGGTGTCCTTGTTCAGGATCCGCACGAGCGGAACCGGAATGTGACGGAGCCGGTCTTCTTTGCCGAGATCGAAGGCAGAAAAGAGCCGGTCATCCTGCGGTTCACGACACCTTTGCGGCTGATCCGGATGGGACTGCTTGCCATTCTGGTGATTTTTCTGCCGGTGGTGATTGCCTTATTGCTGAACGGTTTTGATTTTCAGCGTCTGGATCTGGGCGGATCCGCTGCCTGGTTCTGTATCTTCGTGCCGGTTGTGCCGATCTATGTACTGAAATTCGGCGTGATCGAATTATACGAAAGGCCATTGATCTATTTGCTTCAGGAAGACGGAAAGAAGAAAAGATATCATGAGCCGGTCGACTGGAAGGAAGTCGGGACTACGGTTCTGGAGCTGCTGAAATATCTGTTCATACCGCCGGCCTGTCTTGCTGTCTGGCTTGCCATCGCGTCCTTCTGCGTGATCTGCTATCTGACGGCATTCGGTATGTAAATCACCCGGATAAGGTTCCGGCAGAACATGTCCATGAAAACAGACAGAGTTGTTTTTGCCAAAAGAAACATGTATCATTTCCTCGACAAACGGAAAGGAGTCGGATATGACAGAGAAACACTGGCGTATATTTGCTGTGATAGCGGCGGTCGGCTGCCTTTCGGGTTTTTTTAAATGGCAGTATGCCACGGGCTATCTTCTGGGATGTTTTTTTTCGGTAGTGACCTATAAGATTCTGGAACATTTCTGTGACGATGCCATCCGCATGCGGAACCCGTCTGGTTCCATGGGACATTTTGTCCTCAACTTCGGAATCTGGGCCGCTGTTCTGATCGTTTCGGTATTTCTGGATCAGTACCTCAATGTAATTGCCTGCGCGATCGGACTGACAGCGGTGAAACTGTCGATTATCATCGGCTCTTTTCTGATCAAAGAATAACCATCCTGCAGAAAATGTATATATTGATAGCACAAAAGGCATGATGGAAATCATGTTTTTTGTTTACGATAGATGTGGGTAAACCAACAAACGAAAAATGGTTTACGAAGGAGAACTATATGAACACAAAAACAAAAGAACTCGCTTATATCGCTCTGATGACAGCGGTGATTTCCGTGCTGGCTCCGATTTCCCTGCCGATCGTCGGCGAGGTTCCGATTTCCCTGGCGACGCTGGCCGTCATGCTGGCGGGGGTGCTGCTGGGAAGTAGAAACGGAGCGGCCGCGGCAGCGCTGTATCTGGTACTTGGCGCCATCGGTGTGCCGGTCTTTGCCGGCTATACATCCGGCGCCGGGATTCTGTTCGGCGTAACAGGAGGATATCTGTTCGGTTATATTCCGCTGGCCTTTCTGAGCGGCTGGTTCTACGAAAGAGCAAAGCCGGAGAAAAAAATAATGGCTGCCTTTGCCGGAATGATCCTCGGCACGGCAGTTCTCTATGCCCTTGGAACAGTCTGGTTCATTTACCTGACGCAGATGGATTTCAACGGCGCGATGATGGCCTGTGTCATTCCCTTTCTGCCGGGTGATTTTATCAAGATGATCGCCGTCACCGCCGTGGCTCCGCAGCTTGACAAGGCTGTCACCCTGCGTCCGGCAAAGACGTCCGCATAAACAGCAATACCGTCGGAAAAGGATGAACGCGAGTTCATCTTTTTCATTCACATAATGCATTAACTGTTAACATCCCTTCTATGAATGGTGGGAAAAATACACAATACAATAACCTTAAGGATAAGCATTCATTTTGAAAGGGGTATTTTATGGGTATTTACGGCTTGGGCATTATTGCCGCTTGCATGTTTGCGGGCTGTTTCCTGGGCAATCTGCTCGGTGCAGCACTGGGCCTTGGCAGCGACGTCGGCGGTGTCGGCTTTGCCATGGTCATCTTTATTCTGATTCAGGTATATCTGCAGAAATCCGGTAAGACTCTCGACAAGAAAACCGAGGGCGGTATCCAGTTTGTTTCTGCCATGTACATTCCGGTCGTCGTTGCGATGAGTATGAACCAGGATGTATATTCCGCACTGGCTTCCGGCCTTGTTCCGCTGGTTGCCGGCCTGCTGGCGGTCGTTATTCCGCTGGCACTGATTCCGGTTCTGAAGAAACTGGCGAAGGACTAAGGAGGAAGAAGCAATGCAGATATTTGCTAAAATGGCGGCTGGCTACGGCCTTGTCGGCGCCTTCATTCTCGTAGCTGTTACGACATTTATCGGTTACAAACTTGCTGAAGTAATCGGCCAGAAGAGAATGGGCTCCGCTTTCGCGATCCTTCTCGCTCTGATCATTGCCTATATCGGCGGCACCATCGCCAACAAACAGCTGGATGCGGGCATCATCTCTTCCGCTTCCAAGGGAATCACGGACGTCGTATACGCTGTCGGCTCCGGTGATGAAATGAAGAAATACGCCATCTTCGGCGGCATCGGCATTCTCGGCGGCGGTATGATGCGTGACTTCGCCATCATTTCCACAGCCTGGGGTGTTGATCCGAAGAACCTTGTCAAGGCAGGACTTGCCGGCATTCTCTCACTGCTGATCGGTACAGTTCTTTCCTTTATTATCGGTGTTCTTGTTGGTCTGGCATTCGGTTATACGGATCCGGCTGAACTGGCTACGATCGGCGGCGGTGTTGAAACGTTTGTCGTCGGCCCGGTCACCGGCGCGGCCTTCAATGTCAAATCCGAAGTTGTCGCTCTTTCCATCGCTGCCGGTGTTGTCAAATCCGTAGGCGCGATGATTATCGCACCGCTGATTGCCAAGAAGATCAAGCTGGACAGCCCGTCCGCAGCCATGATCTTCGGCGGTCTGATCGGCTCTACTTCCGGAACAGCAGGTGCTCTGGCAGCTGTTGATGAAAAACTCGTTCCGTATGGTGCGATGGTTGCCACGTTCTATACAGGTATCGGCTGCCTGCTGACACCGACAGTCTTTATGGCTGCTCTGCGTCTCTTCATTCACTGATTCCCCGAAATCATCAGTGCAGAAATAGCAGTAAAAAAGACTTCCCGCCCGTCACTGTTCAGTGACGGACGGGATCTTTTTTCTTTACCAGTCTTTTACAGATACTTCTCCCGAAGCGAGAATGATTTTTACATTTGCGTCATCAAGGACGACCAGATTGCCCTGATCGTTGATGGATTCGACGGTTCCGCTTCGTTTTTCGCCATTGATCTCGTAGACGATCACATGGCCGATCAGCAGGGAATAGCGGCGATAGGCTTCCATCAGCTGCGGATCTTCAAGATGATCTGTCCAGTACAGAAGTCTTTGCCATAAAGCGGCAGCAAGACGGGAGCGGGAAAGGGAAGGATCATTGATCGCTCCGGCAATATTCTCAATATCTTCCGGCAGTTCAGTTTTTCTGACATTAATACCGATGCCGATGATGATGGCGTCCAGATCTCCGGATTCAAAATCAGAGATCGCTTCGGTCAGAATGCCGGCTATTTTTCGTTTGCCGATAAAGAGATCGTTGACCCATTTGATCTTTGGCCGGGCATGGGAAGTCTGCTGGATCGCTTCAACCGCTGCGACGGCGGCCGCGACGGTGATTTTCAGCATTTCCTGCACGCGGGAATGCGGCTTGATGATCAAAGAAAGATACAAGCCGCAGTTCTCCGGCGAGAAAAAGGTATGTCCACGGCGTCCCCGGCCGGCTGTCTGATGATTGGCAATGACAAGCGTGCCATGGGCATCCGCAGCAGAAGCGATGCTTTTGGCGTAATTGTTGGTGGAGTCGATCGAATCGAAGACGTACAGAGGAAAGGATATTTCCGGACAGCAGGAACGTATGATGTCAGGATTCAGCAGATCGTTGTCCGGCAGATACCGGTATCCCCGGGACGAGGATTCGATCGCATGGCCTTCATTCTGCAGCGCGTGAATGGCTTTCCATACCGCCGCCCGCGACACGGCAAATTCCTGCGCAAGCGACTCGCCGGAAAAGAACGTATCCGTATGACTGCTCATTCTGATCAGCAGTTTACTTTTCAGACTCACCATGTTCCTGTTTTGCCTTTTCAGCATAGGATAATGCGAACTCTTCGAAATGGTTGATCAGAAAGTCACGGAAGCGGATCGCCTGTTTGGAAAGATAACCGTCGGAATGCCAGGAAAGGTGAATATAGCGGGTGCATTTCGGCGAGCGGATCGGCATCAGGCGGATGCCTTTTTCCCGCACCTGACACCATGTGATTTCCGGAACGAAGGCAACGCCAAGACCGGCCTTGATAAACTCACGGATGGTGAAGGGACTGTCGCTCTCCAGGAAAATACTGGGTATAAAACCTGCTTCATAGCAGTAAGTGTCTGTAATGGTTCGCAGATCTTTTCCGCTCTGCAGGGAAATGAAGCCGTACTTTGCAAAGTCAGCAAGTCTGACACTGTTCTGCGTAGCCTGCGGATAATTCTGGGGAATCGCCAGCAGCAGATCTTCTTTCAGCAGCGTTACCGTGTGATCGTTGTTAACGGGGGTGGTGGTGGAAAAGAAGTTGAAGTCGGTGGAAAAATCGCTGTAGTTGGAAGATGCCGGATTCTGCATGATCATGAAGTGCGTGTCCGGTGAAGTCTGATTGAATTCGCTGATGACGATCGGCAGGATCGAGGAAGCCGAGGAAATGGATACGGAGATCGTACGTTCCTCTTTTTTTGTTGCGTCATTCAGTTCATTTTCCATTGCTTTCAAAAGGACAAGGATCCGGTCAGCGTAGGTATGAACGATTTCACCATAATGATTCAAAGTGATGTTTCTTCCTGCCCGATCAAACAGTTTGACCTGCAGGCTTGCTTCGAGAGAGCTGATCGATCGGCTGAGCGATGGCTGTGTAAGGTGTAATACTTCGGCAGCTTTGGTGATATTTTGCAGCTCAGCAGTAACCGAAAAATACTCAAGTTCAGAAATTGTGATTGCCATAGTATTATTCTCCTTTCGTGAATAATAACACAAATAAAGAGAAATATAGAAACTGTAGATAATAACCGACGATAAACAGACGGGCGGTACAGCCGTTTCCTCTGTCTGAAAAAGTGATGTAAGCGGCAACCGCCGTAACTGTCAACAGCCATCGGCAGAAAAGCGAAACAATAGAAAAAAAGCATATATGTATGCGTGAGGGTGCATGAATGACAGAACGGTCCGTCAAATAAAATTAAGGTAACAGAAAAGGAGAATCCTAATGAATTGGGAAACACAAAAACAATCAAAAAATGAAAGATTGGCTGCAGCTTCCTCCATTTCAAACGGCAAAGTAGTCGCAACGGAAGATGTTGTCAAACTGCTTGAAGCCGTGATCCATTCAGAAGACAAGGTTGTTCTGGAAGGATGCAACCAGAAGCAGGCCGCTTTCCTTGCCGGTGCTCTGACTCAGGTTGATGCCGGAAAAATCAATCATCTGAATATGATTATTCCCTCCATCTCCAGAGATGAACATCTTGAATTATTTGAAAAGGGCATTGCCGAAGAACTGAACTTCGCATTTGCCGGTGTACAGAGTGTCCAGCTGTCCAAACTGCTGGCTGCCAACAAGGTACGTATCGGCGCCATCCACACATATCTTGAACTGTATGGTCGTCTGTATCTTGATCTGACACCGAACGTTGTACTGCTCGCTGCTGACAAGGCTGACGAACAGGGCAACCTCTATACAGGCTTCAACACGGAAGAAACACCGACCATTGCTGAAGCAGCCGCCTTCAAGAACGGTATCGTGATCGTTCAGGTCAACGAAATCGTCAAGACGGAAGAACTGCCGCGTGTCGACATTCCGGGCGGATGGGTAGACTTCGTTGTCAAGGCTGATCAGCCGTATCCGATGGTTCCGCTGTTCACAAGAGACCCGGCCAAGATCCAGGACGCTCATATCCTGATGGGCATGATGGTTATCAAGGGAATCTACGCAAAACATAATGTCCAGAGCCTGAACCATGGTATCGGCTATAACGGCTGTGCAATCGAACTGCTGCTGCCGACATACGGCAACGAACTCGGCCTGAAGGGCAAGATCTGCACGAACTGGGTGCTGAATCCGCATCCGACACTGATTCCGGCCATCGAAGACGGCTGGGTCAAGCAGGTCTGCGCATTCGGCGGCGAAGTCGGTATGGAAAAATACACACGCGCGAGAAGCGATATCTTCTTCACCGGCCGTGACGGTTCTCTGCGTTCCAACCGTGCCATGGCACAGGTTGCCGGTCTGTACGGCATGGATCTGTTCCTTGGCGGAACCCTGCAGATGGACTACGCAGGCAACTCCTCCACTGTTACAAACGGCAGACTGTCCGGTTACGGCGGAGCTCCGAACATGGGCAATTCCACTGGCGGCAGAAGACATACAACACAGGCCTGGAAAGAAATGGCTCCGGGCGATGGTTCCATGATTTCCGGCCGCAAGCTGGTTGTCCAGATGGTCAAGAGTGCTTCCAAGTTCGGTCCGGCATTCGTACCGGAACTTGACGCTGTAAAGATCGGAAGAGATGCCGGCATGGATTCCGTACCGGTCATGATGTACGGCGAAGATGTTACCCATGTCGTTACCGAACAGGGTATCGCATATCTGTACAGAGCTAAGAACGCTGCTGAAAGAGCACAGCTCATGGGCGCTGTTTCCCAGGGCACACCTCTCGGTGACCGCCTGAGCGCTTCCGAAATCGAATCTTTGAGAAATCAGGGCAAGGTTGCTCTTCCGGAAGATCTGGGTATCGACAGATCACGTGCAAATAAAGATCTGCTGGCCGCAAAGACACTTGATGAAATTGCGGAAATCTCCGGCGGTCTGTACGAAGTTCCGGCTAGCTTCAAAAAATAAGAGGAGAGAAATATGGCTAACGCAAAACAGGAAGAAATGTTGGAAAAAAAGGCGAAACTCCGCCAGGGCGGCGGTGAGAAGGCGATTGCCAGACAGCACAGTCTCGGCAAGTACACAGCCAGAGAACGCCTTGAAAAGCTGTTTGATGAAAACAGCTTTGTCGAGACCGGACTGTTTGTGAAGCATCGCTGCACAAACTTCGGTATGGATAAGAAAGAAGCCGCAGGCGACGGTGTTGTTACCGGCTACGGCACAGTGAACGGCAGACTCGTCTATGCTTCCGCCCAGGACTTCACGGTCATCGGCGGATCGCTCGGCGAAATGCAGGCAATGAAGATTGCCAACGCCCAGGAAGCCGCGCTGAAAGTCGGCTGCCCGATGATCAGCATCAACGACTCCGGCGGCGCCCGTATTCAGGAAGGTGTTGACGCCCTGGCAGGTTATGGAAGAATCTTCTACAACAACACAATGGCCAGCGGTGTCATCCCGCAGATTTCCGTCATCATGGGCCCGTGCGCAGGCGGCGCTGTTTATTCCCCGGCCATCACCGACTTCATCTTCATGGTCAAGGGAACAGGCGAAATGTTCATTACCGGTCCGCAGGTCATCAAGGCTGTCACCGGTGAAGAAGTATCGGCTGAAGATCTGGGCGGCGCAATGGCACACAACCAGGTCAGCGGATGTGCTCACTTTGCCTGCGAGAACGAAGACGCATGCCTGGAGGAAATCCGTGAGCTGCTCTCCTATCTGCCGCAGAACAACAACGAACTGGCTCCGGGTTATGAGTGCACAGATGACCTCAACCGCGAGAACACAGTTCTGGATACAATTGTTCCGGAAAATCCGAACAAAGCGTATGACATGTACAGTGTCATTTCCGAAATCGCTGACAACGGCGAATTCTTCGAATATCAGAAATACTTCGCACCGAACATCGTTACCGGCTTTATCCGCCTGAACGGTCAGAGTATCGGTGTGATCGCGTCCCAGCCGAAGGCTATGGCCGGATGTCTGGATATCAATTCATCTGACAAGGCTTCCAGATTCATCAGAACATGCGATGCCTTCAACATCCCGCTTCTGACCCTGGAAGATGTTCCGGGCTTCCTGCCGGGCAGCAGCCAGGAACACGGCGGTATTATCCGTCATGGTGCCAAGATGCTGTTTGCCTACAGTGAGGCAAGCGTACCGAAGGTAACGCTGATTACCAGAAAAGCATACGGCGGAGCTTACATCGGCATGTGCTCCAAGCACCTTGGTGCCGACTTCGTATACGCATGGCCGAATACGGAAATCGCCGTTATGGGCGCGGAAGGCGCTGCCAACATCATCTTCGCCAAAGACATCAAGGCCGCGGAAGATCCGGCTGCCAGACGTCAGGAGAAGATCAAGGAATATCAGGACACCATGATGAACCCGTACATCGCTGCTTCCCGCGGTTATGTCGATGATGTCATCATGCCGCATGAATCCAGAAAGTATCTGATTTCCGCATTTGAATCTCTGAAAGGAAAGCGCGTGGATAAGCCATTGAAGAAACATGGAAATATCCCGCTCTGAGGAGGGTGACAGATGTTTGGAGAGAATCTTACATTAGGACAGGCTTCAATTGTCGCACTGTTCTCAATCGCAGTCGTCTTCCTGGTCCTGCTCGCGATCTCCTATCTGATCAATCTGATCGCCATGATCGTCAGCAGTATTCAGAAGCCGAAAGAAGCTCCGGCAGCCAAGAGCGCGCCGGCACCGGCGGCTGAAGAACCCGCAGAAACAGAAGATGACAGTCATCTGGTGGCAGTGATCACTGCTGCCGTGGCTGCTTACCTTGGCAAAGATTCAAGCAGCTTTGTAGTAAAGAGCATTACTCCGCTGAACACGGAGTCTGACTGGAGCCGTTTATCCAGAACGAGCGCATTACATTAAGGAGATAAGGAAATGACTAGAAAATTTAATATTATTGTTGATGGTGTTGCCCACGAAGTAGAAGTTGAAGAATTAGGCGGAAGTGCTGTTCCTGTCAGCGCTCCGGCAGCTGTACAGAGACCGGCAGCTGCTCCGGCTCCGAAAGCCGCTCCGAAGAAGCCGGCAGCTCCGAAGGCTGCTGCAGCCGCAGGCGATGTTTCCGCTCCTCTGCAGGGAACAATTCTCTCTGTCGAAGTCAAACCTGGCGACAGCGTAAAGGCTGGCCAGACACTGGTCGTCATCGAAGCCATGAAGATGGAAAACGAAATCGTTGCACCGGCTGACGGTGTTGTTAAATCGGTAAGTGTAAATAAGGGAGATAACGTTTCCGCCGGCGACTTATTGGTATCTTTCAACTAAGGGAGGCGTCTGATGCTTGAAATCTTACTGCGTTTTTGGGAGAGTTCAGGATTCTCACAGATCTTCGCATTCGATACTGTTCTGTTTGGAATCCCGCTTCCTGGCCATCTGATCATGATCCTGATCGCCTGTCTGTTCCTCTATCTGGCGATTCACAAAGGATTTGAACCGTATCTGCTGATACCGATCGCGTTTGGTATGCTGCTGGTAAATCTGCCGCTTGCAAACCTTATGCTGCATCCGGAAGGAGATGTCAAGGGAGGCCTGCTCTACTATCTGTACCAGGGTGTTGATCTGGGTATCTATCCGCCTCTGATCTTCCTGTGCATCGGCGCCGGAACTGACTTCGGACCGCTGATCGCCAATCCGAAGAGTCTCCTGCTTGGCGCTGCCGCCCAGCTCGGTATCTTCGTAACCTTCTTTGGTGCGATTTTCCTCGGATTCACAGGACCGGAAGCAGCTTCGATCGGTATCATCGGCGGTGCCGACGGACCGACAGCACTGCTGCTGACGTCCCAGCTGGCTCCGAATCTGCTTGGTGCCATCGCGATTGCCGCATATTCCTACATGGCTCTCGTTCCGGTTATTCAGCCTCCGATCATGAAGGCTCTTACGACCGAGAAGGAGAGACAGATCAAGATGGAACAGCTTCGTCCTGTCTCCAAGACAGAAAAGATCGTGTTCCCGATCATCGTTACAATCTTCACAGTTCTGCTGCTGCCGGATGCAGCACCGCTGATCGGCATGCTGATGCTCGGCAACCTCGTCAAGGAAGCCGGATGCGTTCCGCACCTTGTCGATGCATTGCAGAATTCTCTGATGTACATCATCTCTATCTTCCTGGGTCTGACAGTAGGTGCCAAGGCTTCTGCTGAAATGTTCCTGAGGGCAGAGACAATCAAGATCATTGTTCTCGGCGTCATCGCCTTCTCCATGGGTACAGCCGGCGGCGTGCTGCTTGGCAAGCTCATGTGCAAACTTGACGGCGGAAAGACAAATCCTCTTATCGGTGCCGCAGGTGTATCTGCAGTTCCGATGGCTGCACGTGTAGTTCAGAAGGAAGGCCAGAAATACAATCCTTCCAACTTCCTGCTCATGCATGCAATGGGACCGAACGTAGCCGGTGTTATCGGTTCAGCTGTCGCTGCCGGTATGCTGTTGCTGTTCTTCAAGTAATCATTATAAATAGCGTACGGTCCGGAATATCAGTTCTCTGGTCCGTGCGCTTTTTGTTTTCCCGGGAATGCCTGTCTTACCGGTTGCGGAAATGGGTTATGATTAAGACAGGAGAAATCGCCCGTGGAATGTGAAAAGAGGTTTCAATGAACAGTTTTTATATCTCATTGTCGGCGGTGCTGCCAATGTTTGTGATGCTGGCTCTCGGGTTCTTCCTGAGAAGAACGGGAGTCGTTGACGAGAAAAGTCTTGGCGTCATCAACCGGCTGTGCTTCAAAGTGTTTCTGGCTGTCAATGTCTATTACAATATCTATAAGGTCAATATTGCCGAAGTGCTGGACTGGAAACTGCTGATTACCGCGGTGCTTTCCCAGTTTGTTATTCTCGGTCTGTCTGTTCTGTCATCTTCCGCTGTTGAAAAGGACAGAAAGAGAATGGGCGCTTTGGCGCATGGCATGTTTCATACCAATTTTGTCATCTTCGGCACGCTGATCGGAACCGCTTTATGCGGAGAGGACAATATCGGCGGTATTGTTCTTCTGATTGCCGTGATCGTGCCGCTGCAGAATGTACTTTCGGTTTTCCTTCTGGAATACTGCCGGCAAAGCAACGGGATTTCGATCGGCACCACAGTAATGAATGCTTTGAAAAATCCATATGTTATCGCCGCGGTTCTTGGTTTTCTGACCCAGTTGCTGCATATCCATTATCCGGAAATGATCGCAAATATATTCCGGGATCTGGGCAGATGCGGCACACCGCTGGCTTTGATTGCCATGGGAGGTCTGTTCAATTTTGCGTCAGTCTCCGAAAACACCAGGGACATAACCGCCGGATGTCTGGTCCGTCTGGTCATCATTCCGGCTTTGCTGATCCCGCTGGCGGTGTGGCTTGGCTTCAGGGGCAGTGAACTGGTTGCCCTGATGTGTATCTTCTTTGCCCCATGCGCGACATCTTCATTCAATCTTGCCTGCGCGATGGATTCGGATGCCGATCTGACTTCCCAGCTGATTGTTTTTACTTCATTATTCTCGCTGGTTACGATATTCGTCTGGATCTTCACAGTCAGTTCTTTTGGTTTACTCTGACAACAAATGCAAAATTGGTATTAATCTTGTGCGATTCATATCATATAATGCATAAAAACATAGCGCAGATAATTACGCATGAATCAAGATATCAACGGTACAATATAGATACATGGAAAAGGAATTAAGTTCCTGTAAAATGCATGAAGCGATTGAAACAAAGCGAATCGTTTTATACAATATTTATGTTATACATACCTGCGAAAAGGAGGTACATCAATGACTGTTCAAAGTGAAGTATATGTCATTATACTGCTGACAGTTATTCTGGGAATCGCGATCGTTGTAATCGGCAAGAAAGTTGAAAAAGCGGATCCGTTTGCGGAACCGCAGGGAATCCTGAAACCGGTCCTTCTGGGAATGACGACCGTATACAACTCAGTGAAGACCAATGTCGGCAAGGCGACAGCTGACAAGCTGACACCGTATATTACAGTACTGTGGGTATATATCTTCATGAGCAACACCGTCAGCCTGTTCGGACTGGAATCGCCGACGGCGAACCTGAGCGTTACATTGCTGCTGGCGTTTATTACCTGGGTCCTGATCCAGGTGACGGAACTGAAGTACGGCGGTCTTGGCGCGTATCTGCATGCCTTCATCGAACCGATCCCGCTGATGCTGCCGATGAACATTGTCGGCAAGTTCTCGACGATGTGTTCCATGGCGCTGCGTCTGTTCGGTAATATTACCTGCGGCGGTATCATGATGCAGCTGATCTACGCCGGAGCCCAGCTTGCTTCCAACGCACTTGCCGGGCTGGTAGGGGCTGAAGGAAGCGTATTCAACTTTATGGCGCCGGTGATCGCGCCGCTCCTGCATGCTTATTTCGATCTGTTTGCAGGATTTATTCAGACATTAGTATTTGTCACACTAACTATGGTATTAATCGGAAACGATATGCCTGATGAGGCGAAACAATAACTTCAAGGAGGAAAAGTTAAAATGGAGAGAGGTTTAGTCGCAATCGGAGCTGCTATGGCAGTATTTACAGGTTTCTTAACCGGTCTGGGTGAAGCAACAGTTGCTGCTCACGCCTGTGACGCTATCGGTAAGAATCCGGAAGCTGAAACAAAAGTACGTTCCACGATGATTCTTGGTATTGCTCTTTCTGAAACCTGTGCGATTTACGGACTGCTCGTTGCCATTCTTCTGATCTTCGTATACTGATACGGGAGATAGGGAATGATTGAAGTTGACATCATCGGTAAGCTGATTCCCAATCCGCTGACCATGATCGTGCAGCTGTGCAGTACATTGGTTCTGTTTTTACTTGCCAGGAAATTTCTCTGGAGACCAGTAAAGAATTTCCTGGACGTGCGTACGGAGAAGATGCAGTCCGATCTGGCCGCAAGCGAGCAGGCAAAACAGGAAGCTTTTGCTGACCGCGAAAAGGCTTCTGAAGAACTTACAGAAGCAGCCGGCAAGGCAGAACAGATTGTAAATGCAGCTGTGAAGCAGGCAAAAGACGAGAAGGCGAGCATTCTTGCACAGGCAGACAGGGAAGCCACGGCAGCCCGTAAAAAGGCGCATGAGCAGATCGAAGCCGAGCGTGCGGAAATGGTTCAGAGCATGCAGCGGGAGATGGTGGAAGTCGCACTGTCCGCTGCCGGCAAGCTGATCGGAGAGAAGAATCCGGAAGAATTGGACCGCGAAGCCATCGACTTGTTTGTGAAGGAAGCTGGTGCTCATGGCGAATGAAGTAGCTGAACGCTATGCACAGGGACTCTTTGAGCTTGCATGGGAAAATGACACGGCAGAAAGCAAGAAGGAACAGGCGGAAGGACTCCTGCAGACGATCGGGAGCACTCCTGAACTGAATGTTTTTCTGCGCGCTGTCAAAATAACAAAAGACGAGAAAAAATCGTTTATCGAATCAGCCTTCGCGGATGCTCTGGATATCGACATGATCCATTTCATCAAGCTGCTGATCGATAAGGGAAGGATTTATTATCTCCGGGATATTCTGGAGGAGTTCGTCAGGCTGGCTAACGAAAGACTGGGCATTGAAAATGCCGTTGTCTGGTCAGCCCGTCCTCTGAAGGAGGCAGATCTGAAAAGACTGCTGGAAGCTCTGGAGAAAAAGAGCGGTAAGAAAATCAATCTTGAAAACAGGATCGATCCCGAACTGATTGCCGGTATCAAGGTGACAGTCGGCTCGACCGTGACGGATGTGACGATGAAAAACCGCATTGAATCATTGAAAGAGGAATTACTGAAAGGAGGTCAGGCATGAGTCGGATCAGACCGGAAGAGATCAGTGCCCTGATCAAAGAAAAGATAAAGAACTATGACCAGCAGATCCGTTCAGACGATGTCGGATATGTCATCTCGGTAGGTGACGGTATTGCCATGGTTCAGGGTATCGAAAAGGCAATGTCATCAGAACTTCTGGAATTCCCGCACGGCGTGATGGGAATGGTGCAGAACCTGGAAGAAGACCATATCGGTGTCGTACTGCTGGGTAATGACAGTGAAATCAGAGAAGGTGACGAGGTCAGAAGAACCGGAAGAATCGTCGAAGTTCCTGTTGGTGACGAACTGCTTGGCAGAGTCGTCAATGCCCTGGGACAGCCGATTGACAACAAAGGTCCGATCAATGCTACCAAGACCCGTCCTGTGGAACGTGTGGCACCCGGTGTCATGACGAGAAAGTCGGTCTGCCAGCCGCTGATGACCGGCCTGAAGATCATCGACTCGATGATCCCGATCGGCAAAGGTCAGCGTGAGCTGATCATCGGCGACAGAGAAACCGGCAAGACAGCGATTGCCATTGATACGATCATCAATCAGAAGGGCAAGAACGTGTACTGCATCTATGTCGCGATCGGCCAGAAGGAAAGTACCGTTGCCCGTCTGGTACAGAAACTGCGTGAAACCGAAGCAATGGAGTATACGACGATCGTCAATGCCGGTGCTTCCGAATCCGCTCCTCTGCAGTTTATCGCTCCGTATGCCGGATGTGCGATCGGTGAGGAATGGATGGAACAGGGCAAGGACGTTCTGATCGTTTACGACGATCTGTCCAAGCACGCGGTTGCCTACCGTACAATGTCCCTGCTGCTCCGCCGTCCTCCGGGACGTGAAGCTTATCCGGGTGATGTCTTCTATCTGCACAGCCGTCTGCTGGAAAGAGCAGCCAAGCTGAGCGATGAACTCGGCGGCGGTTCGCTGACGGCACTGCCGATCATCGAGACCCAGGCCGGTGACATTTCCGCATATATTCCGACAAACGTCATTTCCATTACGGACGGACAGATCTTCCTGCAGACTGACCTGTTTGCCGGCGGTGTAAGACCGGCCGTCGATTCCGGTCTGTCGGTATCACGTGTCGGTTCCAGTGCCCAGACAAAGGCGATGAAGAGCGTTTCTTCTTCCCTGAAACTGGATCTTGCACAGTATCACGAAATGCTGTCGTTTGCCCAGTTCGGTTCTGACCTGGATGCCACAACAAAGAAGATTCTGGATCACGGCGCCATGCTGACGGAGCTTCTGAAGCAGCCGCAGTATCAGCCGATGAGCATGACAGATCAGGTTCTTTCGCTGTTTGCAGCAAAGAACGGCTATATGGACGGAATCCCCAGCGAGGGTATCTCTTCGTTCGAAAAGACCATGCATCGTTATTTCCATGAGAATCTGAAAGCTCTCTGCGATCAGATCGAAGAGAAGGGGATCCTCACTGACGAAATCACTGCATCGCTGAAGGAGGGCATGGCGAAAGCATCGGAACAGTACCGTCTTGTAAAAGGGGTGAAGTGATATGTCACAGTCATCACAGGCCCTGAGGACGAGAATCAAGTCCGTCAAATCCACCCGCAAGATTACTAAAGCGATGGAGATGATCGCCAATGCAAAACTCGTAAAGCAGAGAAACCGGATGGAAGCCAACCGCGAATATGCCCAGCGGCTTCAGGATACGGTCCAGGAGATCGTATATAACAATCCGGAAGTGGAAAACCGTTATATGAGACAGGTGGACGGAACAAAAGCGATGACAATCATCTTCTGTTCCGACCTTGGTCTCTGCGGCGGATATAACCAGAACGTTACAAGACTGGCCAGGGAAGAACTGAATCCTGAGGATCCGGTATTCCTGGTCGGAACATCCCTGATGCGTCAGCTGAAGGAAGAAGGCTTCAACATCATCAATGAAGAGCCGGAATCCTCCGACAGAATCACATTTATGCGTCTGAAGGAAATTGTCGAGATCGGCACGACGATGTTCGAAGCCGGCGAAGTTGACAAGGTTCAGCTGCTGTACACGAAGTTCGTCAATACGATGCAGTTCAGACCGGAAATCGATGTGTTGCTGCCGTGTGATGTGGATTATGAAGAACATGAAAAGAAGGATCCCAATTCGCTTCATGTCGAGACATTGTTTGAACCGGATGCGGGAACGATACTGAACCAGCTGATTCCGATGATGATCAACGATGTCGCATATGCGGACTGGATGGAATCCACTACAGCTGAACAGGGCAGCCGAAGAGTCGCCATGAAGACAGCCACGGACAACGCGGATGAACTGAGTGCCGAACTCATGCTCGAATACAATAAGGTGCGTCAGGCATCCATTACCCAGGAGATTACCGAGATTGTCGGCGGATCGGCTGCGGTATAAAGAAAGAAGGTAAGAAATGAGCGAAACAGGTAAAATTGTACAGGTTATCGGACCTGTCGTGGATATTCAGTTTGAACCGGAACATTTACCTTCCATTAAGAACGCGATCAAAATTCAGAACGGGGACGGCAAGAGCATGACGGCTGAAGTTGCGCAGCATATCGGCGATGATATCGTCCGCTGCATTGCAATGAGCTCGACTGACGGCCTTGTCCGCGGAATGGAATGTGTCGATACAGGCAATCCGATCGTAGTGCCGGTCGGTGACGAAGTACTTGGCCGCATGTTCAACGTACTCGGCGAACCGATCGACGGTCTCGGCGAAGTAAAGGCTTCGAAGTACATGCCGATTCACCGCCAGGCTCCGACATTCGCCCAGCAGCAGACGTCCAGTGAAATCCTGGAAACAGGCATCAAGGTCATTGACCTTCTGTGCCCGTATGCCAAGGGTGGTAAGATCGGTCTGTTCGGCGGTGCCGGTGTCGGCAAGACAGTCCTGATGCAGGAGCTGATCCACAACATCGCGATCGAGCATGGCGGACGTTCCGTCGTCGCGGGTGTCGGTGAACGTACCCGTGAAGGCAACGACATGTATTATGAAATGAAGGAATCCGGCGTTCTTCCGAATACGGTTCTGACATATGGTCAGATGAACGAATCTCCGGGTGCCAGAATGAGAGTTGCCCTTTCTGCTTTGACAATGGCAGAGTACTTCCGTGATGAAGAACATCAGGACGTGCTGCTGTTCATCGATAACATCTTCCGTTTCACCCAGGCAGGTTCTGAAGTTTCCGCACTGCTTGGCCGTATGCCCTCAGCCGTTGGCTATCAGCCGACCCTGGCTACGGAAATGGGCCAGCTGCAGGAACGTATCACTTCTACTGACAAAGGTTCCATCACATCTGTCCAGGCAATCTACGTGCCGGCAGATGACCTGACTGACCCGGCTCCGGCAACGACATTCTCGCATCTGGATGCCCGTCTGGTTCTTGACCGTTCGATCGCCGCACTGGGTATCTATCCGGCTGTCGATCCGCTTGGATCTTCCTCCCGTATGCTGGACCCGCTGGTCATCGGTGAAGAACATTATCAGGTTGCCCGTGAAGTGCAGCAGATTCTGCAGAGATACAGAGAACTGCAGGATATCATCGCTATTCTCGGTATGGAAGAACTTGGTGAAGACGACAAGAAGATCGTTAACAGAGCAAGAAGAATCCGCAACTTCCTTTCCCAGCCGTTCTCTGTTGCGGAACAGTTCTCCGGACTGCCGGGCATCTATGTGCCGGTAGCAGATACTGTACGCAGTTTCCGTGAAATCCTGGACGGCAAGTATGACGACCTGCCGGAAGCAGCTTTCATGAGCGTAGGTACAGTTGAAGACGTCGTCGCAAAGGCAGAAAAACTGAAATGACACTGATCCATTGCCGTATCGTAACGCCGCACGGTGTTTACAAGGAAATGGAAACACCGATTATCAATATTGAAACTGATGAGGGACAAAGAGGAATTCTTCCGAATCATATGCCGCTTGTAACAATGCTGAAGATCGGCAAAATGGAAACGGAAGAAAAGGGAAAACGTCAGGAGTATGCGGTGGCAGGCGGTCTGTTCTATTTCCGTGAGAATCTGGCGGAGATTCTGACAGATGCCATTGAAAACAAGGACGAAATCGATGTCGAAAGAGCTGCCCGCGCGAAAGAACGTGCCGAACGGCGTCTGAAATCGGACGATCCGAACTTCGATCTGCAGCGTGCGAGAATTGCCCTCCAGAAGGCAATCAACCGCATGAACGTCAAAGGAATACAGTAAAACATGAAACTCTGCAAATATACTGCAGAGTTTTTTATTGTGCTTTAGGTGGAAATCTGTCACAGTAAAAACAGGAAAAACATGCAATTGCACAATTGTATATGCAAATGCATCCGGATTCGTAAAGAGAGGTACGGATTATGCGCAAATATTTATCATGGATCATGGTTGTGGCTGTCACGCTGACGCTGGTATCATGCAGCGGCGGCAAATCCCTTCCGGACGAACCGTATGAGGCGGTGCCTTATCACCTGTATCCGATCCCGGAAAATGCTTATGTAGGTGATACAATGCCGTTTGTCACGGAAGACGGCACTCTGGAACTTTATTATCTGTATGATACGGATCATAACGGCCAGGCATATCATCCGATCTGGAAGTATTCCACAAAGAATCTGTATGAATATGAGGATCATGGCATGGTATTGAACTTCGGTCTGATGTCAGATCCGGATCCGGCCATCGGCACCGGTTCTGTCATGCAGGATCAGGACGGCCTCTATCATCTTTTTTACACCGGTCATAACGATACCGGAAATGACGGTATGGGCAAGGAATGTGTCATGCATGCGACCAGCACGGACCGGGAAAACTGGACGAAGATTCCGGAAGACACGTTCTTCAGCCCGGAGGATTACTCCAAGGATGACTTCCGTGATCCGGAAGTATTCTGGGTGGAGGAAGAACAGTGCTACTGGCTTCTGATCGCCGCCCGCGAGAAGATCATGGGCGGAGTCGTCGCGAAATATACATCAACTGATCTGAAAAACTGGGAATTCAAAGGCCCCATTTTCGCACCGCATGCCCAGTATATGCTGGAGTGTCCGGATCTGTTCAAGATGGGTGATAAGTACTATCTCACCTACAGCTGGGACTGTGTGACGTATTATGCGGTTGCGGACGATATGAACGGTCCGTTCACCGCCCCGGAAGACAATGTCCTGGACGGCAACGGTTTTATCTTCTATGCCGCCAAGACGGCTGAACTGAACGGAAATAGATATCTGTGCGGCTGGCTGGGCAGAGCCGGACTGACGGAAGACTCCGGTATTTACCAGTGGGCCGGCAATGTTCTGAATCATCAGCTGGTTCAGAAGGACGACGGCAGACTGGGCGTGAAAGCGCCGGAAACATTCAAAGAGTATTTTGCGGCGGATAAAGCGTTCCAGGCTGTGAAGAAGGAAGGAACCGTCAAGATCAAAGACAATTCCGTCACTCTGAAAGCGACAGACAAAGCGTACGCGGTAGCGGATATGGGGACAAGGCCTGCTGAGCTGCTGCTGGAATGTGATGTCAGGCTCGATGAAAACGGTGTTGCCGGCTTTGCGTTCGGCGGCAGTGAGAATGATGAGACCCTGACGGTATTATGCCTGGATGCCAAACGGAATCTGATGCATTATGAAGGATATGAGATGCAGGATCTGAGCAGGTTCGATCCGGTGGCGTTCACGTACTATGATTATTCCGGAAGTGACACGCATCATGTGACACTGGTCTGTGAAAATGAAATCGTTGTGATGTATATCGACGATGCCAAGGCGTTCTCCTCGCGAATCCGTCATTCCATCAATGGGGCTCATATCTGCCTGTTCGCCGAAGAGGGAAGCGCGGAGTTCACGAATATCACAATGAAACTGCCGCAGTAGAAGTTTTACACGAATACATTCTCAATCATAAACATAGAAAAAAGACAATGCCGCAGGGCATTGCCTTTTTTTGTAACCTGAATCAGAATTCCAGATTATTACCTGTCCACGGATCGAACAGATGAACCGCGTTCGGTGCGAATGTGAATTTGACTGTCGAGCCGATCGTGAATTCGGTGCCTTCTTCGAGGTCAAGAGTCGGAACGATGATGATGCAGTCTCTGCCGTTCGTGTTCAGATGCAGATGAACGGAGGAACCCATCATTTCGCTGACTTCTACGACGCCTTCCAGCATGCCGCCTTCGACTGTGTCCAGAGTGATGTGCTCCGGTCTTGCGCCGACTGTGACATCCATTTCTTCAACATTCTTTTCAGCGAGTCTCTTCTGTTTGTCTTCCGAGAGAACGATCTCAGCATCCTGTACGTTGACAACGTACTTGCCGTTCTTCTTCAGCAGTTTGCCGACGAACATGTTCATACGCGGCATGCCGATGAAGCCTGCAACGAAGGTGTTGACAGGAGAGTTGAAGACTTCCTGAGGAGTGCCGATCTGCTGAACTTCACCATCTTTCATGATGACGATTCTGTCACCCAGAGTCATAGCTTCTGTCTGGTCATGTGTGACGTAGATGAAGGTTGTGTTGATTCTCTGTCTGAGCTTGATGATCTCTGCTCTCATCTGGTTACGCAGCTTGGCGTCCAGGTTGGAGAGCGGTTCGTCCATCAGCAGAACCTTCGGTTCACGAACGATGGCACGGCCGATTGCGACACGCTGTCTCTGACCGCCGGAAAGAGCCTTCGGCTTTCTTTCGAGATACTGTGTGATACCGAGGATTTCAGCAGCTTCGCTGACTCTCTGGTCGATCTCAGCCTGAGGAACTTTTCTCAGCTTCAGCGGGAATTCAAGGTTCTGTCTGACCGTCATGTGCGGATACAGAGCATAGTTCTGGAAGACCATCGCGATGTCTCTGTCCTTTGGCGCGACATCGTTGACCAGTTTGTCATCGATGTACAGCTCGCCGCGGGTAATCTCTTCAAGACCTGCGACCATTCTCAGTGTCGTCGATTTTCCGCATCCGGAAGGACCGACCAGAACGATAAATTCCTTGTCTTTGATATCAAGATTGAAATCATCGACAGCTACAACGCCTTCGTCCGTGACTTTCAGCTTGTAGGACTTCTCCTCAACTGGTGCTTCTTCTTTCTTGTTCTTCTTTTTCTTCGGTTTGGAAGCCTCAGCATTCGGGTAAATCTTTTGAATGTGTTTCAGTGATACAGTTGCCATAAGTTAATTTTGCCCCTTTCTATGGTCTTGAAAGAATTATGAAGCCGGCGGCCGGTTGAAGCTTCGAAAAGGCCCCGACTTACTGGCACGGTCTTTCACCGTTACAGCCTGATTAAGTGTGCCTAAGGCACGTATTCATTTGTAATTGAGAAGGTAGGAGAGATAGGTCCGTGCTTCATCAATATGTCTGGTGTTTCCAATGACACCGATATACAGTTTGTCTTTGATTCCGGCATTGACAAATATCGGGAATTCAGAGACATCAATTGCGTTTTCGACTTCTTCCGTGACAGCTTCGTAGGTTTCCGCTTCATTGAGGTTGTATTCAACAGAGTTGTCCTCAAGGATGACGGTTCCTGCCGTGATATGCGGTTTCATCTGTTCGTACAGGGCGGGATCCGGTTTCAGTACCATATCCGTCCTGAGCAGAAGACCGCTGGCTGAGAGCTGCTTGTAGGCGTTCTCATTCATGATCGCGACGTCCATTTTGCTGGCGCTGATCGCACCGAGGATCTTCATTCGTGAAGCATATGCGTACTGATGATCGGCAAGTGAGGGATCTTCATCGATATAAAGATCCTGGTATACGAGGACATCCGTTTTCTGAGGATCTCTGTCGGTGTAAGTCAGATATTCATCCGACAGCTGACCGTTGAGTGTTTCACCGGCTACGAAGTTGACGTAAGCCAGATACAGGACTTCCTCTTTCTTTGTCACATATTGATAAATTGATGAGATGGCAACCACCAGCACAACGAAGGCGGTAAACAGCGGCAGTTTGTAATAAGTAATAATATACTCCGCTTTTTCTTTCAGATTCATGCGCTCAAACGACTTTTTCACAGCCGCGCGCTCTTCCGGTGATCCTCTCATTCTTCAGCCTCGTCCGGGTTTCCGGAAACGACCCGCATTACATCAAGCATCAGATAGGAAGAAAGCAGCGCACATAATCCTTCACCAAAAATAATCAGCGGGGTGAATATGGCGACAACCGCATAGAACATCGCAAAGTGGATGAATGCGACCGAAATAGTGCAGAACAGAAAATGAATGCCGATCAGAAACGCGTTCTTGAACATTGCCCAGTCCGTATTCTCAAACCGTGAAATCAACGGGAAGATATATATCAGAACAATGACGTAGACAATTGCCGCGCAGATGATCATGGCCAGGTTCAGTGTCCAGATCACGGCCATCGGACCGGTTGAGGCCGCCCGCAGGTGGGATACGATGTATCCGTCGGTTCCGAGCAGGACCCCTGCCAGCAGCATGATCAGCCAGACTCTTGTCGCCTGGGCGAAATTGGCACGGAATGCCTTGAAGAATTCCGCCGTGATATTTGACTCTGTCTCGTCGGCGATTTTCAATGTGACTTTATACAGGGCGGTTGTCGACGCGCCGATCGTGAAGATGGGCAGCGAGCAGAGAACCCATAGCGTATTCAGCCAGCAACTGAAAGCTAATCTCAGGAATACCTGACTGAATTTACTTTCGTAGGAGAAGATGTTCATATGCTGCCTCCGGATTCAGATCCTGTACTGTTTCCGGCCTCAGAATTCGGTAGACTCCCTCAGAACAAGATCGGTTGAAACATAAATTGTACGGTAATCCATGGACGGTTCCTCGATCCTGGACACAAGAAGGTGCAGGGCGGAAAAAGCCATGGCCTGAGAATGGATATGGACAGTCGAAAGGGCCGGATAGAAGATCCGCGACTCGTAGGAATCATCAAAGCCCAGGAAACGGATCTTTTTCAGCAGCTTTCTGTCTCTCTGAGCCAGCAGCTGCATGGCGTCGATCGCCACAAAATCGTTGGCGCAGATAAATGCGTCCGGCATATCGTCAAGATTTTCCAGCATTTCACCGAGCTCATCGACCATAAGGTTGCGGTTGAATGTTTCATGCGGTTTGAGGACAAAACGCTTGTCGATTTCAACATCCGCACTGAACATGGCAAACCGGTAAGCTGTATAGCGTTCCCAGAAAGACTGGCAATGATCATAATCACCGATAAAGCCGATACGTGTGATACCTCTGTCGATCAGACTGGTAACAAAGCGTGTGATTTCTGTGCTGTTATTCATCAGCAGCATGTCAGCCTGTACAGAACGGGCACCTCTTCTTGCCGGTCCGTCCACAAACAGGACAGGTATGCCGAGACTGCAGATCATATCACTGTATGCCGGATCGAAGATTTCAGAGCAGATGATAGCGGTCACCTGGTCTTTATCGAAAGTTTTTGGCAGTGTCAGGTTCTCAATGTTCTCATGGCTGACGCGGTTAATGACAAATGAATAACCGAGGCGGCTGATTTCTTCGTGAATCTTGTCCATCATTGTGGATGCAAAATGGGAATTGCTCAGATAAGTAATGTTGAAAAGAGCAATTGTTCCCTTGTGCTGGCTGCCGGCAGTTTCATCCTGACCGGCAGAAAGCAAACCTGACACATAAGAAAACTGTTTATAATCCATTTCAATTGCCTTCTGTAAAATCTTCTCTCTGGTAGCGTCAGCAATACCGTCTGTGTTGTTGATTGCTTTGGAAACTGTATTACGTGAGATACCTAAAGCATCTGCAATATCCTGAATGGTAACCTTCTTACTCATAATCTATCTTCTTTTCATCCTTATCTGAGGTGGTTGACTACACTATACCACTTGCATAGATGGAAAAGATAGTTGTCAAAGGTATCAATAACAGTGCATATGCACAATACAAATATAACACAGTTTTAAACTGTGCAAGAAAAAATCATTGCTGTGTCACGGATAGATTTTGCGACTGCACAGAAGTGTTTTTTTTCATCTGCACAGTTGCCTGAAAACGGCAGAAAGCAAGCAGGTTTTGCTGTTTAAAAACAGCTGGAAAAACCGCCGAGGTCCAAAAACATCCGGAAAGTTCGGTATTTGCCGTATTTGCAGCCGCAGGCAGGAATTTCCGGAAGCGGCGCATGTCATGGAATCCTTTCGAAAAACATATAAAAGTGTGCAAATGTAACATTTGTTATATTGCATCCGGAAAATCTGAATGTTACTATGAAATCATCCTGAAGTAACCGCTTTCATCATATGCACAAATTTTTTGCCGCGGTGTGCAAACGAAGAAAACGCACTTCTTTTAAAGGGGGTTTTAATGGGAAAAGCTTCTGAAAATAATGCAGCCGGTGTTGCATCTGGATCTAAGCTGCATAACGCACTTGTGTATTTCAGACAGCATTGGCAACTCTATCTGATTTTTATTCTGCCGGCATTCCTGCTGACAATAATCTTCAGATACATTCCTATGGGCGGTATTCTGATCGCATTTACAGAATATAATCCGATCCGTGGAATTCTGGGCAGTGAGTGGGTCGGCCTGGATCATTTCGCCCGCTTCCTGTCGTCACCTGACTTCATGAGATATCTCATGAATACGCTGAAGCTGAGTGTCTTCGGACTGCTCTGGGGATTCCCGATCCCGATTCTGCTTGCCTTCCTGCTCAACCGCATCCTGAGTTCGAGCATCAAGCAGAAGATTCAGCTGGTTCTGTACATGCCGAACTTCATTTCCGTCATCGTCCTCTGCGGTATCGTCCGTATCTTGCTGTCGCCGACGGGTATGATCAATTCGCTTCTCGGAACCCAAACCAACTTCATGACAATGCCTTCCGCGTTCCGTACGATCTACATCGCATCGGGTATCTGGCAGGGTGCAGGATGGGCTTCCATCATCTACACCGCCGCACTGTCCAATGCAAGTAAGGAACTGAAAGAAGCCGCTGTCATCGACGGTGCGAACATCATTCAGCAGATCAAGGCTGTTGAATGGCCGGCAATCAAGGATACCGTTCTGATTCAGTTCATCATGGCTGTAGGTAACATCATGAGCGTAGGCTTTGAAAAAGCATATGCTTTGCAGACTGACATGAACATGTCGTCATCGGAAATCATTTCGACCTACGTCTATAAAAAAGGTCTTCTTGACGGTGACTACGGTTTCTCTACCGCTGTAGGCTTGTTCAACACAGTCATCAATGTCATCCTTCTCGTTACGATGAACAAGATCGTTCAGAGTATGAATGAAGGCAAGGGTATTTGATGAGGAGGCAGATATGGCAGAAAGAAAAAAGAAAAGTGAGTTTTCCAAATATCCCACTGAGGATAAAGCGATTCTGATCGTGGGATATATCCTGCTCGGTTTATTCCTGGTAGCGATTATCCTGCCGATGATCTATATCATCCTCGCATCCTTCATCGATCCGATTACCCTGCAGAACAAAGGCCTTACATTTGATTTCACCAAATGGACTCTGACTGCGTATGAGCGTGTATTAGGCAACGGTCAGATCTGGGTAGGTTTCAAAAACGCGTTGATTTATTCCATCCTGTTCACGATTATTTCGGTCGTTGTCACTCTGCTCGCGGCGTATCCGATGTCACGGCCGGATTTCAAAGGTAAGGGATTCTTCAACACACTGTTCGTTATCACGATGTTCTTCGGTGGCGGTCTGATTCCGACATACTTGCTGATCAGTAACCTGGGAATGCTCGACACGATCTGGGCAATCCTGATTCCTGGCGCGTTCAGTGTCTGGAACATGATCATCGCCAGAACGTATTACATGGGTATTCCGCGTGATCTGCAGGAAGCTGCTGAAATCGACGGCGCAGATGAAATGGTTTATTTCTTCAAGATTCTGCTGCCGGTCTGCACACCGATCATCGCGACAATTTCCATGTGGCAGTTCGTCGGTATGTGGAACAGTTACTTCGATGCTTTGATTTATCTGAACAGCGCATCCAAGCAGCCTTTGCAGCTCGTTCTCCGCTCCATCCTTATCCAGAGCCAGCCGGAACCCGGCATGGTTGCTGATATGCAGAGTACAGCGGAACGTGCACGTCTCGCAGAACTGCTCAAGTATGCAACAATTATCATTTCCAGCCTTCCGCTGATGCTCATGTATCCGTTCTTCCAGAAGTATTTCGACAACGGTATCATGGCCGGTGCTGTTAAGGGCTGATTACAAATGAGAACAATTTAGGGAGAAAAGAAAATAATCAGGAGAAATTATGTCTAATTTATTTGCAAAAGGTAGTAAACTCGTTGTTTCCCTGGCGATGGCTGCTGCTCTGCTCGCGGGCTGCGGCGGCGGTTCAAGTGCAGGCGGCGGAGCCAGCGCCGGCCTGGATGTCGATCCGGCATCTCTGGCATTCCCGCTTGCTGAAAAAGCAACAATCAGCGGTCTGACAAGCTATCCGGTAGGTTCTGAATCCGAGCCGAATAACCGTACGATCTTCAAGCGTCTTGAAGAAAAGACAAACGTTCATGTCGACTGGAAAGCAATCCAGAGCGACCAGTGGGGCGAAAAGATCGCTCTCGAAATGTCCAACATCAAAACACTGCCTGAATTCGTATTCTCTGCCGGCTTCAGTGACACCGACCTGCTGAAGTATGCTAAACAGGGCGTTATCATCAACGTTGAAGAATACATTGACAAGTATATGCCGAACTTGCAGAAAGTATTCGAACAGGCTCCGGAATACAGAAAAATGTGTGAAGACGAAAACGGTCATATCTGGGCTCTGCCGTGGATCGAACAGCTCGGTTCTGAAAAGACAGCGATTCAGACTGTAGGCAATATGCCGTTCATCAACAAGGGATGGCTCGACTTCCTTGGTCTGCCGGTTCCGACAACTGTTGATGAATTCGAACAGACTCTGATCGCATTCCGTGACAACGCTGACAAGCTGAAGGCTGAATTCAATGTCGACGGCGACATTATCCCGATGTCCTTCATTATGGGCGCCGGCAACGAAGACAGTGTCATTCTTACCAATGGCTTCGGCGAAGGCTATGGCGATCCTGACCAGGGCCGTCACATTGTCGTAACGGATGATCTGAAGGTTGTCTGCCCGGCTACATCGGAAGGCTGGAAAGAAGGCGTTCAGTGGATGCACAAGCTCTATGAAGAAGGCCTGATCGACAAAGAAGCATGGACACAGGAATGGTCCACATATGTTTCCAAGGGTAAGTCCGGCCGTTATGGTGTCTGCTTCTCCTGGGACGTTGCGAACATCGCTGCTGTTTCCATGGATGATCTGATTGCCGGCAAGGGCTGGGTACCGCTCCCGGCACTGACAGCTGATGTCAGAAACATCACTCCTGCTAACGGTTCCTTCACGTCCGGTTTCGACCGTGGCCGCTGCGTCATTACAGCAAACGCCAAGAACCCGGCTCTGATCTGCGCATGGCTCGACCAGATGTATGATCCGATTCAGTCCCCGCAGAACAACTGGGGTACCTACGGTGAAGACGATGATTTCGATATCTTCGAAGAAGGCACAAATGCAAACGGCGATTTCATGCTCAAGCACACATGGCTGGGCGATGCTTCTCCTGTAGAAGTACGTGAAGCTGAATGTGTCGGCGGTCCGCTGGCTATTCTCGACAGCTACTATGATGTATACGTAACATGCCCGGATGATGCTCAGTACAGACTTGACTGGATCAAGAATGTCTACACACCGGATATGAATACGAAGTATGTCTTCCCGAACATTCTGATGACTGCAGATGACGCAAAGACACTGTCCAACCTGAATCCTGACATCGATAAGTGCATCAAGGAAGCACGTGCAAATGGTATTATGAACGGCTTCACAGATGCTGACTTCGCAGACCTGCAGGCTAAGCTGGAAGGATATCGTCTGAACGACTTCCTCGCGATCTTCCAGAAGTATGTAGACAGCTACTACAAATAATCAGTAACGAATCCATACCCGATAAACAAAAGGATATCCGCCCTTCAAAGGGCGGATATCTCATCATTATGACAAATTCACAACGGAGGTTATATGGTCAGTCAGATTTTAAAAGAAGCACGCAATTATGAAGAAACCGAAGGAACACAGATTCCTGCGGATAAACGGCCTCTGTTTCACCTGACGCCGTATATTGGATGGATGAATGATCCGAACGGATTCTCACAATATAACGGCAGTTATCATCTTTTCTATCAGTATTACCCCTATAAGAAAAAGTGGGGACCAATGCACTGGGGCCATGCGGTAACCAAGGATCTGCTCAAGTGGGAATTCCTGCCGGCAGCGATCGCTCCGGATACCGGGCCGGATTCCGGCGGCTGTTTCTCAGGCAGTGCCCTCAGCATGGATAACGGCAAGCATTTACTGCTGTATACCGGCGTCGTAAAACTGAACGATATGGACGAAGATACCTTCCTGCAGACACAGTGTCTGGCGGAAGGCGACGGCGTCGATTATGTCAAATATGAAGGCAATCCGGTTATCGGCATGAAAGACATCCCGGAAGGTCTCAGCAAATATGATTTCCGTGACCCGAAAATGTGGCGTGAAAAAGACGGTACATACCGCTGTGTCATCGGCGGCTGCACAAATGACAAGAAAGGCCGAATCCTGTATTTCCGCAGTGAAAACGGCTATGACTGGAAATTCGTCAGTGTACTGGCGGAAAATGACGGCAGTCTCGGAACCATGTGGGAATGCCCTGACTTCTTCGAACTGGACGGAAAATATGTTCTTCTGACCAGCCCGCAGGATGTCCGGCAGGACAAGAAATACAATTGCGGCAACATTGTCGTCGCGATGATCGGAACCTTCGATGAAGAAACCGGTAAATTTCATAAAGAAACAGAACAGCTGGTAGACGCCGGTATCGACTTCTATGCAACGCAGACACTTCTTGCCGAAGACGGCAGAAGAATCATGTCCGCCTGGATGCAGAACTGGGACAGCATTGTCCATACGATTCGTTCGTTACGCTGGTTTGGCCAGATGGTACTGCCGCGTGAACTGTCGGTCAAAGATGGCAGACTGATCCAGACTCCGATCAGAGAACTGGAGAAGATGCGCAGGAATCCTGTTACCGCAAAAGACGTTCTGGTGGAAAACACGGTTGAACTGGACGGTGTGAAGGGAAGAACGATCGATCTGACGGTCCGGATCCGTCCGGAATCGTACAGCAGCTACCGTAAATTAGAGATTCGTCTTGCAAGTGATGGAAATGTATATACATCACTGATCTACCGGCCGGCGGAATGCACACTGGAATTCGACCGCAGCAATTCCGGTACAAGAAGAGCGACAAGCCATACCAGAAAATGCTCGGTTGCCGAAAACAACGGTAAAATCAAACTGCGGATCATTATGGACCGCTACAGTGTTGAAGTATTTGTCAATGACGGCGAACAGACACTGTCGAATGTCATCTACACATACCAGGAAGCGGACAGAATCAGTTTCGTCAACCACAACGGCAGAGCACTGATCGACGTCGAAAAATACGATTTAAGTTTTGATTGATCTGGAGAAAAGTTCCCAGCTGAAAAAAAAGCGGGAACTTTTTATATATAATGGTGATTGAAGGAGACTCTGTATATGACAAAGACAATTGTGGGTGTGATCGGATCAGGTGCCATCAGCGGGATCTATCTGACCAATATGATACAGCGTTTTCATAATCTGCAGGTGAAAGGTATCGCTTCAGCCCATTATGAAAATGCGAAAAGGAAAGCAGACGAGTTCGGCATTCATGCGTATAAGTCAGCGGAAGAACTGCTGGCGGATGAAGAAATTGACATGGCAGTGATACTCGTTCCGGTCGGCATGCATTACAGTCTGATCAGACAGGCGCTGCTGGCCGGCAAACACGTTTATACGGAAAAGACCATCACGGAATCAGCAGCCCAGGCAAAAGAACTGTGCCGCATCGCGGAAGAAAAGGGGCTGTATCTTGGCTCTGCGCCGGATACGTTTCTGGGCACCGCTTTTCAGACCGCCAGGAAGGCAGTGGATGACGGCATGATCGGTGAGATTCATTCCTTTAATATTTCCATTACCAGAAAGAATGATCTTCTGACCGCGATGTTTCCGTTTCTGAGAATGCCGGGTGCCGGTGCACTGCGGGATTATCTGGTTTATTATCTGACAGCCCTCGTCTCCATTCTCGGGCCGGTCAAAAGTGTGTATGCGCTTCTGCGGACACCATACCCGTCCCGAGGGAACAGTGTTCCGGACACAAAAGGCTACGGTGAAACAATCGAAACACCGAACGAGGCGGTCATTGCGGCTGTTCTGGAAATGAAAAACGGTATTGTCGGAACCATTCACGAAGACAATGAAACGGTCGCGTTTGACAGGGCGGGTTTTACCATCTGCGGCCGGGAAGGCATTCTTGCCCTCGGCAATCCGAATCAGTTCGGTGATCCGGTGCGGCTGCTCAGAAGCGATGGATGGTATCCGGCGGAGCCCATCGTTCTGGATCCTGTCGGTTATTATTCCGACAATGCGAGAGGTATCGGTCCGGCGGAAATGGCAGATGCCATTGAGAATTGCCGGACAAACAGGACCGACAAGTATATGGCCACGCATGTGCTGCAGGTCATAGAGGCAATGGAACAGAGTGCCGCGGAAAAGAAGATGATTGAGATCACTTCATCATTTGAGCAGCCGGCGCTGTTTACGGATCATCTCGGCTGAGACGTATTCCGCTGTTTAACTTTTCTTTGTACTGCGGCAGAGATATAATTTCCGCATGGGAGAAATACAGCCGGAACATAAGAAAACACTGATCAGAATTGTCTGCTGTCTGCTGGCGGTGATCTTCGTTGTCCTGGTATATCAGGAAGCGGAACGGCGGCGGATCGCGGCAGAAGAATACCGTGCGGCGATGGCTTTGCTGCAGGAGGAACTGCAGGAAGGCAGGGAAATCATCTCAATGATCAATGAGTCCTATACGGAAACACGGATGTTTGAGAAAGAACAGCGAAAAGATCCTGTGTATCAGGAAACGACTGTCAATACGACAGCTCTGCCGGTCAATGCGGTTGGTGATTCGGTCATGCTGGGAGCGGTTCCGGTACTGCGGGAAACCTTTCCGAACGGTTATTTTGACGCGGAAGTGAACCGTTCGTATTACCCGCTGCTGAATATACTGAGCAGCCGGCTGGAAGCGGGTGTTCTGCAGGAGCCAGTCGTCATCGGTATCGGCACCAACGGTCCTCTGCCTCTGTGGGCAGCTCAGCAGGCGGTGGAAATGTGCGGTGAGCGGCAGGTGTTCTGGATCACGACAAATAACAATTACCAGTTTTACAATACCGACACGATCCTGTCGCTGGCGGATACCTATGACAATGTCACGATCATTGACTGGGATACCGCTTCGGCGGGACACGGGGAATACTTCGGCGGTGACGGCATTCATCTGACAGCCGAGGGGAAACAGGCATATACGGATCTGATCAGAAACGCACTGACCGAACGGCTGTTCAGCCTGATACCGGAAGAAGAAAAGGGAATTCTTCTGATCGGCGATGACAGACTGCAGCAGGCAGCCGTATATCTGCAGGATATGGAAGATGTCTGCGTATACGCGGAAGAAGAACTGAGTGCCGACAGCATTCTGGCATTTCTCAAAGATCTGCGGGAGAAAGATATCTTGCCCGCCCACGTTTACTGCCTGTGTCCGGATGACGAAGAACTGATCAGGATTCTGCGGGAAAGCATTCCGGATCTGTCACTGATCGAAAACACCGATGATCTGGAGAGGACAGTGGATGGCATTCATCTTTCGGCATCCGGAGCAGAGGAACTGGCTTTGCGGATACGAAAACAGTTATCCGAATAAGACAAAGGAAGACAGTCTGATCGTTCATGACTGTCTTTTTCTGACGGACAGAAGAAATTGAGTGAAAAAACAGAGAATGTATCGGATAATGAAAGCAGAAATAATCGGAGGAAAAATAATGTCTAAATTCCCAAAAGGCTTCCTGTGGGGAGGCGCAACAGCTGCCAACCAGTTTGAAGGCGGCTACGATGCTGACGGCAAGGGTCTGAGTGTTCCGGATGTCATTATGGGCGGCACGGTAGATAAGCCGCGTTACATTACACCGGCCGGCGTACGTCCGAATACCTATTATCCAAGCCATGAGGCAATTGACTTCTATCATCACTGGAAAGAGGATATCGACCTCTTTGCCGAAATGGGCTTCAAATGTTTCCGTCTGTCTGTACAGTGGAGCCGCTTCTTCCCGAACGGCGATGATGAAGAACCGCTGCAGTCCGGCATCGATTTCTACAAGAATATCTTCGTTCACTGCAAGGAAAACGGTATTGAGCCGCTGGTCACCATTTCCCATTATGAATTCCCGCTTGCCCTGTCTCATAAATACGGCGGCTGGGACAATCCAGTTATCATTGATCTCTGGCTGAAGTTCACAAAACTGTGCTTCACGGAATACAAAGGTCTGGTAAAACTGTGGCTGACATTCAATGAAATCAACTGCGGAACAATTCCGGGCATGGGCGATATCTACGGTCTTGGCATTCTGCCGGATCATGATACACCGATCAGCTTCGGCGGTGCTGACTGGGATGATCCGACAAGACGTCTGACCGGTCTGCACAATCAGTTTGTCGCCAGTGCGAAAGCAGTTGTTCAGGCGCATGAAATTGATCCGGAAAACAAGGTCGGCTGTATGATTGCCGGTTCGGCCAACTATCCGTATTCCTGTCGTCCCGATGATGTGCTCGCCGCTCTTGAAAAAGACCGTGTCTTTAATTTCTACTGCGGTGACGTGCATGTACGCGGTGCATACCCGGCATGGGCTCCGACTTACTGGAAAGAGTGCGGAGTGGATCCTGAATACATGAAGGGTCTGGCAGAACGTGATGCGGAAACTCTCAAAGCCGGTAAGGTTGACTTCTACAGTTTCTCCTATTACCAGTCCAATACAGTGGCTACCGATCCGAGTCTGCTGCAGGGCAAGGGCAATCTGTTCGGCGGCGTTGCCAACCCGTATCTCGAAGCTTCGGCATGGGGCTGGACGATCGATCCGAAGGGACTGCGCTATTACCTCGAAGCTGTTTATGACAGATATCAGATTCCGCTGATGATCGTTGAAAACGGTCTTGGCGCGGTAGATGAAAGAAGCGAAGACGGCAAGTTCCATGATGACTATCGTATCGACTACATGCGCAAGCATATCGAGCAGATGGCAATCGCGATCGAACACGGTGTCGATCTGATGGGCTATACGATGTGGGGCTGCATTGATCTCGTATCCGCTTCCACCGGCGAAATGAAGAAGCGTTACGGCTTCATTTATGTCGATAAGGACAACGACGGCAACGGCGACCTGCATAGAGAAAGAAAAGACAGCTTCTACTGGTACAAGAAGGTCTGTGAGACAAACGGCGAAGAATTATAATTTTCTTCACAAGGGATCCGGAAACGGATCCTTTTTTATGTCTGTCAGTATACAATGAAGACAGAAACATCCGCGGAGGATCATCTTATGCTAAAAATCATTTTGAACAAGGACTGGTATGTATATCAGAGAGATGACGCTTTTTCCCTGGTTACTTCCATACCGGAAGACGCTGTGAAAACGGACATTCCGTATGATGCCCTGTTTCATGACAGCCAGAAGGAAGACAGTCTGAACGGCGGCCGGACCGGCTATTTTGACAGTGGTGTCTATTATTATCAGAAAGATCTGGAACTGCCGGAAGAATATATCGACAAACGGCTGATTCTGAAAGCAGAAGGACTATTTTCGAAATCCTTTGTCTACATCAACGGATCACTGGCCGCCAGCGGCGACTTTGGTTATGTCAGTACAGTCTGTGACATCAGTGATTATGCAAAGCAAGGAAAGAACACATTGCTGATCATCACGAAGACAGACGCGTTCAGTTCCCGCTGGTACAGCGGCACCGGTATCATGCGGCCGGTCTGCCTGTATGTCGGTGATGAAGTATATACTGTTCCGGATTCGCTCTGGATCACGACGGAATACATCCGGGAAGAAAATGCCGGAATCCGTGTCCGGGCGGAAATCAGAAAAGACGGCGCCGGTTCTTCGCTGCAGGATGTAACGGTGGTAATCAAAGATCAGGATGAAACGATTCTGTCGGAATCTTTCCCGATCAGGATCAGCGGCAGTTATCAGCTGGATAAGCGCGTCTTCCTGCCGAATGTGCGATTATATGATGAAAGTGACCGGCATCTTTACACCGTGACGCTGTGCGTCGGCAGTGATGAGACAACTGTCACGACGGGTTTCCGGTATGAGACATTTGATGCGAACGGCGGTCTGCGGATCAATAATAAAACAGTGAAACTGCGCGGTGCCTGCCTTCACCATGATGAAGGCATTCTCGGCGGTATCGCCCTGAAGGCTTTTGAATACTATCGGGTCAGCTTACTGAAAGAAGCCGGCTTCAATGCCATCCGTTCAGCGCACAATCATCCCTCACAGGAACTGCTGGAAGTATGTGATGAACTGGGCGTCTATGTGCTTGATGAAGTATGTGACATGTGGACGAAAATGAAGGGCTTCGGCGATTATGCCCAATACTTCCAGTCTGACTGGCAGCGGGCTGTCGATATTATGGTCAGAGAGGACCGGAATCATCCCTGTGTGGTCGGTTATTCCACCGGCAATGAAATCTCTGATATCAATACGGAAAAGGGCTTTGCCACAGCGCATGATCTGTACCGGAGAATCCACAGTCTTGACGATACCCGCTTTGTGACCAACGGCATCAACGGGGCTTTCGCAGCCGGTGAGGAAGTCGTCGATATCGCTGTCGATCTGACCGGTATGGAACGATCGGTATTTGAATCCGGTGACGTCAATCAGTTCATGGGTCTGATGGCGACAAGAATGAACGACATTGTCACCCATCCGGTCGTCACAAAGGTTCTGAAACGGATGGACAGCTGTGTGGATGTGCAGGGTTATAACTATATGACAGCCAGATATGAAAATGATGCGAAGACATATCCGAACCGGATCGTGCTGGGAACGGAGACCTATCCGCGGCAGATCGCGGAAAACTGGAAATGGATTTCTTCGCTGCCGTCTGTCATCGGTGATTTTACCTGGACAGGCTGGGATTATATGGGAGAACTGTCAGCACCGTATCCGGCGCTGAACAATCCGGCCGGTGACCTTGACAGGTTCGGCTTCCGCCGGCCGGTGTCGTACTACCGGGAAATCGTATATGGACTGCGGAAAGAGCCATATATCGCCGTACGGCCGCCGCAGGCATACGGCACACCGAGAATGTTCGGACCGTGGAAGTTTACTGATGCGGAAGAAAACTGGCTGTTTGACATCAGGGAAGGGCAGATGGTGACCGTGGAAGTCTATTCGCCGGACCGGGAAGCGGAATTATATCTGAACGGCCGGCTGATGGGACGAAAGGAAATGAAGGACTGCTATGCTCTGTTTGACATTCCTTATCAGAAAGGTGAACTGAAGGCTGTCGGCACTTCTGGCAGAGAGTTCGTTCTGAAGAGCGGCGATCCGTCAACTGCTGAGATCTGCGTGGAAGACAGGGAATATGACGGTTATGTATTTTCCCGTATCCGGCTTGTTGATCAGGAAGGAATACAGCTGATGGATGAGGGACAGAAGTATGACTGCCGAAGGGAAGGTCTGGAACTGATTGCGGCGGCCTCGGAAAATACCCGTCATGATCATGGCTTCGCACATCCGGAAATCTATCTGTACGGAACGGGCGGATTTGCTGTATATCGAAAACAGGAATGATAGAATGAAAAGAGTCAGAAAACACATTCACTTTTACGGGTCTGTCCAGGGTGTCGGCTTCCGATACCGTTCCTGCTACGCGGCTGATGCGGCAGGTGCGACCGGCTGGGTTCGGAACGAAAGTGACGGCAGTGTCACGATGGAGATCCAGGGAACGGAAGAACAGATCGATATGGTGATCCAGAGTCTTGATCAGAGCCGGTATATTCACATCCGCTCGATGCAGGTCAGGACAATTCCGGTCGACGAAGACGAACGGGAATTCTACGTTAAAGAAGACTGGTGGTTTTAGGGGAGAAATATGGAAAAGTTTGTTTATTACGCACCGACTGAAATCGTATTCGGAAAAGAAGCTGAACTGCAGACAGCCGCACTGGTAAAGAAATACGGCGGTCATAAAGTCTTTGTCGTATATGGCGGCAAATCTGCTGTTAAGAGCGGCCTGATCGACAGAATTCAGACAAACCTGAAAGAAAACGGTCTGGAAGTGCTGGCTGAGGGCGGCGTGGTTCCCAACCCGCTTGTTTCCACAGCCCGCCGGATGGTGCAGGCCGCACTGGCTTTCGGAGCCGACTTCATTCTCGCGGTAGGCGGTGGCAGCGTCATTGACACCGCCAAGGGCGTAGCCCACGCAGTCGCTTCACCGGAACATGATATCTGGGATTTCTGGAGCGGCACGAAGGTAACGAAGAGTCTGCCGATCGGTACAGTACTGACGATTTCCGCGGCCGGCAGTGAAACCAGCAATTCCGCTGTTCTGACCAATGACACCAAGGAACCGTCGACCAAACGCGGTATCAATACGGATTTCAACCGCTGCCGGTTTGCCATCATGAATCCGGAGCTGACCATGACGCTGCCGAAGTATCAGATCGGTGCCGGTGCTGCTGATATTTTCATGCATACTTCCGAACGCTACTTTGCGGCGATTCTCGGCAATCATCTGACGGATGAAATCGCTGAAGGACTGTTCCGGACAATCGTTCATTACGGACCGATCGGTGTCAGAGAACCAGACAACTATGAAGCAATGAGTGAAATCATGTGGTGCGGCAGTGTGTCGCATGTCGGTCTGACCGGTCTTGGCTCAAAAGGTGATACACCGCGTGACGGTGACTGGGCATGCCACCAGCTTGGTATGGCTATTTCGGCTCTGTATGATTCCACCCACGGTGCTACTCTGACAGCTGTCTGGGCAGCCTGGTGCCGTTATGTCATGGATGAGAATATCGGCCGTTTTGCCCGTTTTGCCAGAAAGGTCTACGGTGTCACAGAGGAAGATGACAGAAAAGCAGCCGAAGCAGGTATTGCGAAAACCAATGAGTTCTTTGTCAGCCTCGGCATGCCGGTGTCGCTGAGTGAACTGCTTGGTCATGAACCGAGCGATGAGGAAATTGAAAAGATCGCTGTGGAATGCACATATGACAGGACAAGAACCATCGGTTCTTTCAAGAGTCTTGCCTATGATGACATTGTGACGATTTACAAAAACTGCTGCGGCTGAGAAACTGCAAATAATCAAAAGGAAGGGAATGTCAGACGGCATTCCCTTTTCAGATTCCGGAATTCTTTTCATTACCCGGGAAATGGCTTGTTTCTGCAGGGAAGAATTCTTTTTTTTTCCCTGTTCAAACACGATATAGTTAAGGAAGAGGTATACATATGATCAAAGTAATTCTGCTTGATATCGACGGCACATTGACCAACAGTAAAAAGATCATCACGGAAAAGACAAAAGAAGCTTTGCTGAAGGCGCAGGACATGGGTATCCGGCTGGCTATCGCTTCCGGCCGGGCTGACCAGGGACTGTATCAGTGGGCGGATGTTCTGAAGATGCAGGAACATCATGGTATTTTCGTCTGTTACAACGGGGCTAAAGTCATGGACTGCCAGACCAAAGAGATCCTGTTCCATCAGCCGCTTTCCGTTCCGGATGCCAAAGCTGTTCTGGAACATATGAAGAAGTTCGCTGTCAGTCCGATCATCATCAAGGATGAGTACATGTATACGAACGATGTATATTCCGGCATGATCCATAAATCAGTCGGCGGCGAAGTATTCAACGTCATTGAATATGAAGCCCGCTCGAACAGTTTCATTCTCTGTGAGAAAAGAGATCTGGCGGCTTTCGCGGATTATCCGATCGAGAAGATCCTGACGGCGGGTGAGCCGGATTATCTGCAGGCCAACTGGCAGAAGATGGCGGAGCCGTTTGCGGACCAGCTGTCCTGTATGTTCACAGCACCGTTCTATTTTGAATTCACGGCAAAGAACGTGGATAAAGCGAAAGCAATTGACACGGCATTTACGAAGCTGGGATACAGAGCGGATGAAATGATCGCATTCGGCGATGCCCAGAATGATATTTCAATGCTGAAATATGCGGGTATCGGTGTAGCGATGGGAAATGCTGTGGAAGAAGTCAAAGCGATCGCTGATGAAGTGACGCTTTCCAATGAGGAAGACGGCATCGTGGAATCGCTGTACAGACACATTGACGGTTTAAAGTGAAAGGTATTTATGAACAGCGGAAGGATCAGATGGTTTGAAGAAGCACGCTTCGGTATGTTCGTTCACTGGGGTGTCTATGCCCTGATCGGCCGGGGCGAATGGGTCCGCAGCAACGAACAGCTGTCGAACGAAGATTATCAGCCCTATGTGGAACAGTTTGATCCGCAGTCTTTTGATGCTGAACAGATCGCTTCGCTGGCCGCTGAAGCAGGCATGAAATATGTGGTCTTCACAGCCCGGCACCATGATGGCTTCTGCATGTTCGATACGAAAACAACGGATTATCAGTCGGCACGGTACACCGGCCGGGATTATGTCAGGGAAATGCTGGAGGCAGTCCGCCGGCATGGTCTGAAGACGGGTCTGTATTATTCACTTCTCGACTGGCATCATGACGATTATCCACACTACGGTGACCGTATCCATCCACAGCGGAATGATCCCGCCTGGCAGGGCTTTGAACATCATTTCGAGGATTATCTGGATTTCATGCACGAGCAGGTCCGGGAACTCTGCAGCAATTACGGGAAACTGGACATCCTCTGGCTGGATTACTCCTATGATGACATGACCGGTGAAAAATGGCGCGGCAGTGAACTGGTGCGGATGGTCCGTTCGTTACAGCCGGATATCATTCTGAACAACCGTCTGGAAGGAAGCGGCGAAGGCATGGGTTCGCTGATTTCCGGTCATCCGACCGCAATGGCGGGAGATTTTGTCAGTCCCGAACAGATCATACCGCCCCAGGGCGTAACCGATGCGGCCGGCAGACATGTCCCCTGGGAAGCATGTGTGACGATGAATAACCACTGGGGATATTATGAAACGGACCATTATTTCAAACCGGCTGACATGCTGATCAGGAAACTGGTGGAATGTGTATCCAAAAACGGCAATCTGATCCTGAATATCGGACCCGACGGGGATGGCTGCATCCCGGAAGAAAGCATCCGGATCCTGAAGGAAATCGGTGCCTGGATGAAGCATAGCGGGGAATCCGTCACCGGCTGCGGCGGTGTGCCGATCAACAAACCGGAATACGGCCGGATTACCGGCAAAGAGAAAACACTTTATTATCATGTGACGGAAGGTATGATCGGCGGCATTCCGCTGATCGGCCTGAAGAAAGAACAGATTGCAAAGATCACTTTGCTGAAGACCGGCGAAACTCTGCCTGTTTCGGATACCTGGATCACCGGCAATTATCCGGATATTGTCTTTACGGATCTTGGTGAAGATCCCCGGCTGCCGGATGCGGCAGATACCGTGATCAGGGTGGAACTGAAATAACCGACCAATATTGGAATACCGCTCTGTGCGGTATTTTTACATGGACAGAAACGGGAAGAACGTTTACAGTGATGAAATGTTAGAATAGATAGGACAGAAGGGAGGCAGCTGAATGAGTGTTTTTCAGAAAGCGGATATTTTACTGCCGGAAAATGTATCTTTTGAAAAATGGGCAGTGATTGCCTGTGACCAGTTCACTTCGGAAAAAGAATACTGGCAGAATGTAAATGAAACCGTTAAAGATGCGCCTTCTGCTTTGCGCCTTGTTTTGCCGGAAGCATATCTGGATCATACCGATACCGGTGAAATCGACCGTATCAATGACACGATGAGACAGTATCTCTCAGAAGGTCTGTTTCATGAATACGCACAGAGCTATATCTATGTGGAACGGACACTGAACAGCGGCATGATCCGCCGCGGGGTTGTCGGTATCGTGGATCTGGAACAGTACGACTACCATGAAAACAGCACGTCGCTGATCCGGGCAACGGAATTCACCGTACCGGAAAGAATACCGCCGCGCATGAAGATACGCGAAGATGCCGCTCTGGAACTGCCGCATATTCTGATGCTGTGTGACGATCCGCAGGATCAGATCCTGGGATACTGCGAAAAAGTCAGGGACGAACTGCCGCTGCTGTATGACTTCGAACTGATGATGAACGGCGGACGGATTACCGGCCGGCTTCTGCAGGGAGAACATGCCGCGAAACTGGATGCGGCAATTGCCGCCTATGAGACACAGGTCAAAGAGAAATACCTGAAGCTCTGCAATCAGGAGATCGTCTACAATGTCGGCGATGGCAATCATTCACTGGCGACCGCCAAAGCGCATTATGAAGAACTGAAAAGAAAAGGGGCTGACGGCACCCATCCGGCCCGCTATGCCATGGCCGAACTCGGCAGACTGCAGGATGACAGCCTGGTATTTGAGCCGATTCACCGTCTGCTGAAAACCGACAGCGAAGCCCTGCTGGCATATCTGGCCGAAAGAAATCCGGACGGAACCTTCGAAGTGCCGTGGTTCACTTCTGAGGAAGAAGGCGTCGTGAAGCTTTCCCTTGATGAAAAAGAACTGCCGCTGGCGAAACTGCAGAATGATCTTGATGCCTGGCTTGCGGAACAGGAAGGCGAAATCGATTATATTCACGGCGAGGACACCCTGAAAAAACTGGCCCGCAGGAAAGGCATGATTGGCTTCCTGGTACCGCCGATTGCCAAGGATCATCTGTTTCAGGACATTCTTGAAAACGGTGTATTGCCGCGTAAGACATTCTCAATGGGGCATGCCAATGAGAAACGTTATTATATAGAGAGCAGAAAGATTATATGAAAACACTTGTTGAAATCTATGATGCACAGCAGATTCTGAATCTTGTCACACCTTATATGGAAAAGCCGGAGAAGGTGGTCTTTCTCTATGACCGCACATGCGCAGACCTGATCAAAAATCCGGTGCTCCATAAATACGTTGATGCGGAGATTGAATACCTGGCAGTCAGCCGCCAGACGATTTCTGAAGTCTGTGAGGCGGTCAACCGCAGTGACACTGCCTTTGATATTCACGGCGGCAATAATTTCGCGATCGCGGCTGTTTCCCAGGCTGCCAGAGCACGCGGTGCCGAACTGTATTATCCGGATCTGGAAACCGGCAAAATGCTCGTACTGAAGGATGGCAGAGTCACCATGAAGGATCTTGTTCTGCCGAAAATGACCGTGAAGGAAATCGTGGCGTTATACGGGGGCAAAGTCAGGAATCTGCCGGAAGCAGAGTATGACGAGCGCGGCCGGCGGGTCGTGGAAGCCTGTATACGGGCGAAGCGCCGCAACAACAAGCGCTGGGTGAATTTCACGAAAACGATCGGCAATCTGTGCAAGAAATACGGTACAAAGGATGTGTTCGATACCGAAGTATATGTCTACCGTGAATACCGGACGATCTTTGATGAGATCCATGAGGCATTCTCATTGCTGGAAGAAACTGGCCGGCATTTCCGTTTTCAGCTGTATGATCCGGAATATGCCGTACTGCTTGCTGATACCGGCGTCGCTTTTGAATATGATACGTATTATCAGCTGACGGACGCAGGCTGCTTTGACGATGTGGACATCCGCGTCAATATCGACTGGAACGGCGGTGATTTTATCGCCAGTGATCCCAACAGTGAACTGGATGTCATGGCTACTCTCAACAGCCGGCTGATTTCGATTTCCTGCAAATCGGGAAAATATGACCAGCAGGCGGTGTATGAAGTCAAAGCCAATGCCGAAAAATTCGGCGGCGTCAGGGCTGTGCCGGTTCTCTGCACGGACTTGAACGAGAATCATCCGGAACTGGTCCGCAAGGCGGAAGAACTGGATGTCCTGGTCATTGAATATCAGGATATGTGGAAGCGCAAGGCAGTGGACAGGATCCTGGCCTGGATGAAAAGGGAAAGGCCGCGGTTCTGATCCATGAAGATCTATGTGATCAGACATGGTGAAACCGACAGCAATGTGCTTGGCCTGCTGCAGGGACAGTCGGACCGTCCGCTCAACGAAAACGGCCGGAAGCTGGCTGTACTGACCGGTGAAGGCATGCGCGGGATCCATTTTGACTGCTGTTATACAAGTTCCTTGAAACGGGCGAAGGAAACAGCGGAAATCGTCCTGCGGGAAAGCGGCAATGAAGAGACACCGCTTTTGATGGATGACCGGCTGAAAGAGATCAATATGGGTGATTGGGAAGGAAAACACTTCCGCACAACTGAAGACGGTATCGACGTACAGGCGATGAAGCAGTTCTTCAGCAACGCTTTTGCGTTTTCCGGTTTTCCGAACGGCGAATCCGTTTCCTCCCTTTGTGAAAGAACACAGGCTTTTCTGACTGAGACAGCGGCTGTTGATCAGGATATGACAGTGCTTGTTTCCACCCATGGAACAGCGCTGCGGGCAATGCTGAACAGACTGTACGAAGATCCTTCCGATTTCTGGCATGGGCACGTTCCGTATAACTGCGCCGTCAGTCTGGTGGAAACGGAAGACGGAACGATGGTTCTGAAAGAAGATGACAGGATCTTCTATGATCAGAGCCTGATCGTTGACAGATACGCCAGAAATGATTCTAAATAAAGAAAAGGCTGCCGGGCAGCCGAAGGAGACAGTATGGGTAACTTTCTGATCAATGTACTTGGTGTGTTTCTGCTGATCATGCTGGGTGTGTTTCTTTTCTACAAACTGAATCCGGGCTATTTCGACAGACAGATCGCCAAACGGGCACAGAAGGTCAGAGAGGCGCAGGTGAAGAACGATGCCGATCTGCTGGGCAGACGGATGGTGGTGCCAAGAGATGATAAACCCGGTGTCAGAGTCAATCTGTATGAGCCAACCCGCAATTCAGATGTCAGCCGGCCGGTGATCTTTCTGGCCCACGGCGGCAGTTTCATGGATGGCTCGGCCGATCAGATGGACAGTTTTTGTGACCGGTGCTGCGAGCAGTGGGACGCCTTGATCGTCAATATCGACTATACGACCATGGACGTGCAGAAGTTCCCATATCCGCAGGAAGAGATCCGTGATACCGTCATGTATTTCGCGGTTCACGCGGCTGACTTCAATGCCGATCCGCAGCGCTTCGCAATGACCGGCTTTTCGGCCGGTGCCTACCTGCTTGTCGGAGCCGCCGCGCTTTTGAAAGAGGCGGGCTTTCAGGTCAGAGGCCTGATTTCGTTCTATCCGGTCGTTGACGATGCGATGATCCACATCTGTGATATGGGCGCGCATATCTCACCGTTTACCCTTGTGACGACCGGTAATGACGCCATGAAAGACAGATATCCGGTATATCTGCAGCATCTTGCCGGCAGTGCCGACGTGAATCAGAAAACATATGATTCCTGCGTGCAGGGATTCATGGAATACAACAATCCGGAGTTTAAGAACAATCCCCAGTATCAGAAAAGCCAGGCGATCGATGACGACCAGGCTGAGATGGCAAGAGCCTGTGAAATCTGGATGGGATCGGAATTCGAACGGTTCTTTGAAACCGGCAGGTGAACGTGCAAGCGTGCACGTTTTTTCTTTCCATGGTTTTGCTGTGGTGGTAAACTTTTTCTGTATTGGAGGAGATCCATATGTGTGGAATCGTAGGTTATAACGGCAACAGAAATGCAGCTGAAATCCTTCTGGAAGGTTTATCCAAACTGGAATACCGGGGTTACGATTCAGCCGGTCTTGCGGTAAGAAACGGCACCAGCGATGTCGAGGTTGTAAAAGCCAAGGGCAGGCTGCGGGTGCTGGCAGAAAAGACCAATGACGGCAAGGCATTGAAAGGAAACTGCGGAATCGGACATACCCGCTGGGCAACGCACGGCGAACCATCCGAAAAGAATGCTCACCCCCATATCAGTGATGACAGAAATGTCGTAGGTGTTCATAACGGCATTATCGAAAACTATCAGGAACTGAAGGAGAAACTGCTCCGCCATCAGTACACGTTCTATTCAAATACGGATACGGAAGTGGCAATCAAGCTGATCGACTACTATATGAAGAAATATCAGGAAGGTCCGATCGACTCGATCGCCAGAGCCATGACCCGCATCAAGGGCTCTTATGCGCTGGCAGTCATGTTCAAGGAGTATCCGGAAGAAATCTATGTCGCAAGAAAAGACAGCCCGATGGTTATCGGCACAAAAGGCGAGGAAACGTTTCTGGCTTCCGATGTGCCGGCCATTCTGAAATACACAAGAAACGTATATTATATCGGCAACCAGCAGATCGCCAGACTCGGCAAGGGAACCGCAGAATTCTTTGACATTGACAGAGAACCGGTGGAACTTGAATCCACGGAAGTGACATGGGATGCGGAAGCGGCAGAAAAGGGCGGCTTTGAACATTTCATGATCAAAGAGATCCATGAACAGCCCAAAGCAGTCAGAGATACGATTGCATCGGTGGTGAAAGAGGACAGTATCGATCTTTCGGAAGCCGGTCTCAGTGATGAACTGCTGGCCGGGGTCCATAGCGTGATCATCGTTGCCTGCGGCAGTGCGTATCATGTCGGCCTGGCCGGACAGTATGTCATGGAGAGTATGGCTGGAATACCGGTGCGGGTCGAACTGGCTTCGGAATTCCGTTATCGCGATCCGCTTCTTGATCCAAAAGATCTGGTCATCGTGATTTCCCAGTCAGGTGAAACGGCCGACTCACTGGCAGCGCTGCGGCTGGCGAAGGAAAGAGGCATCATGACGCTGGGTATTGTCAACGTAGTCGGCTCTTCGATCGCAAGAGAAGCAGATAGAACGTTCTACACTTTGGCCGGTCCGGAAATCGCTGTCGCGACGACCAAGGCATATTCCGCTCAGCTGATTGCTGTGTACGTACTGGCGATTCAGCTGGCCAAGGTCAGAGGAAAGATCGACGCGGAAACTTACCGCAGCCTGATCGATGAACTGCAGACTCTGCCGAAAAAGATGGACAGAGTGCTGGAAGACAAAGAAAGGATCCAGTGGTTCGCGGCAAAGTATTCAAATGCGAAAGACATGTTCTTTATCGGCCGCGGAATTGACTATGCGATTTCCATGGAAGGCTCACTGAAGATGAAGGAAATCTCATACGTGCACTCGGAAGCGTATGCGGCAGGTGAACTGAAGCACGGAACGATCTCGCTGGTCGAAGACGGCACGCTGGTTGTCGGCGTGTGCACGCAAAGCCGGCTGTACGAAAAGACACTGTCCAATATGGCGGAAGTGAAATCACGCGGCGCCTATCTGATGGGTCTGACATCCTATGGCAATTACTCGATCGAGGACACGGCGGATTTCACCGTTTACATTCCCCGTACCAGTGAATACTTTGCGACGTCGCTGGCAATCATTCCGCTGCAGCTGCTGGGCTATTATCTGTCCGTGGCGCGCGGCCTGAACGTCGACAAGCCAAGGAATCTTGCCAAGTCAGTCACTGTCGAATAATAAAGATATATATAAATATATAAATACACAGTGGTTAACCGGATCTGCTTCTGAGCAATCCGGTTTTCATGTCCTTAGAAAAGAAAACGCTTACAGGGTTTAAACATGCTTGCATGTTATTCCTGCTGGTTTTTCAAGCCCGAAACAATTTTAAAATTTTTTTCGAAAATGTGTTGACAGGTATTTGTATGGGTGATAGTATCTTAGAGCACGCTCGGTGAGGGCGATGCGGAAGATCTTTGAAAACTGAATAGGAAAAGACACATTACAAACGTCAAGAAGTTTATGTAAGGATAGAACAGGACAATGAGATCCTGTTAAAAAAGAGCTATATCAAATGAAGAGTTTGATCCTGGCTCAGGATAAACGCTGGCGGCGTGCCTAATACATGCAAGTCGATCGCTGGAGTTCTAGCTTGCTAGAGCGAAGGAGAGGCGAACGGGTGAGTAATACATAAGCAACCTGCCCACGAAGACTGGGATAATTTCTGGAAACGGGGACTAATACCGGATAGGTGACTTGATCGCATGATCGAGTCATTAAAGATTCAAAGCACTGGTGGATGGGCTTATGGCGCATTAGCTAGTTGGTGAGGTAACGGCTCACCAAGGCGATGATGCGTAGCCGGCCTGAGAGGGTGAACGGCCACATTGGGACTGAGACACGGCCCAGACTCCTACGGGAGGCAGCAGTAGGGAATTTCGCGTGAGTGAAGACGGCCTTCGGGTTGTAAAACTCTGTTGTAAGGGAAGAACACTCAGGAGAGAATCTTGAGTTGACGGTACCTTACCAGAAAGCCACGGCTAACTACGTGCCAGCAGCCGCGGTAATACGTAGGTGGCGAGCGTTATCCGGAATTATTGGGCGTAAAGGGTGCGTAGGCGGCCGTTTAAGTTTGTGGTCAAATCGTGGGGCTCAACCCCATCCTGCCACAGATACTGAACGGCTAGAGTACTGGAGAGGGAAGTGGAATTCCATGTGTAGCGGTAAAATGCGTAGATATATGGAGGAACACCAGAGGCGAAGGCGGCTTCCTAGACAGAGACTGACGCTCAGGCACGAAAGCGTGGGGAGCAAATAGGATTAGATACCCTAGTAGTCCACGCCGTAAACGATGAATGCTAAGTATTGGGGCAACTCAGTGCTGCAGTTAACGCAATAAGCATTCCGCCTGTGGAGTATGCACGCAAGTGTGAAACATAAAGGAATTGACGGGGGCCCGCACAAGCGGTGGAGTATGTGGTTTAATTC
>CADBEA010000002.1 GCA_902793635.1 uncultured Erysipelotrichaceae bacterium
ATCACCAAAATTCCTTTGCCAATCAATTTATATACTGCATACGGGGAATATCATTACGGTGTTTTTTCCCTTATCAACTAAATCTTTAAAAAGAGCGATGGATGAAAAAAACGGACCTGGGTCCGTTATTCGTAATCGCCGCCTTCGACTCCGAAGTATTCCTCAAAGGAATAGAACGGATCGATGTTGTATATTGCCGTGGCATAGTCAACGCCGACATAGCGGAAATGCCATGGTTCATAGGCATAGCCGGTAATGTCCTGTTTGCCTTTGGGATAGCGCATGATAAAGCCGTATTCATGGGCGTGATCCTTCAGCCAGGCACCTTCCGGTGTGTTTTCCATTTCTTCGGAAAGATATGTCGCACCGTCATGGTCGGAAATATCTGCCGCAAGACCGGTCTGATGATCGGAGTAGCCTGGTCTTGAGCTGATCGTATCAGCCACTTCCCAGCCATACTGGGCAGAATAGCCGCTGTACAGCTGATCCTGATATTCCTGCGAACGGTAGCCGGATCCCAGCAATAATGTAATGCCGTCATTGGCAGCTGCCGCGAACATTTCTTCGATTGCTGAAGCAGCTTCGGCGCGCAGCGGGGCACTGCCGAAAACCATCGGCACAGACGGCTCAACCAGATCATACGGCGCATAGCCGTCCGGCAATGGATGCTTTTTGTTGGCCAGCAGAAGCAGGCTGTCGGTATCGTGGAAGACATCCAGGTCTTCCCGGCTTTCATCTTCCGCCGGCGGAATCATAACCTTTTCCAGAACAGTTTTTTCCTCTTCGCTATCCTGGATGACTTTCTGGGTCAGCGCCGCTTCTTCGATGGGTTTGCTGAAGGCACCGGCCAGGGTGGAAATCAGTAAGGCCAGCAGTGTCAGACCGCCGAAAACGAGGGTCAGAAACGCCCACGGTTTCAGTCTTCTTTTCTTCCTTTTACTCGGCATAATTGCCGCCTTTCAGGTTATAGTGTTCTTCCATGGTATTCCAGTCACCGTTCCGGTAGATCGCCGCGGCCGCTTCCGGACCGACATAGCGGTAATGCCATGGTTCATAGCTGTAGCCGGTAATGGCTTCTTTGCCCTGTGGATAACGCATGATGAAGCCGTATTCATAGGCATGGGCCATCAACCACTGACCTTCCGGTGTTTCACCGAACTCTTCCGTCAGATACGTTGCCGCATCATGATCTGAAATATCCACAGCCAGACCGGTCTGATGATCGGAATAGCCGGGCCGGGAACTGATCGAGTCAGCAACTTCCTTGCCGTACTGTTCCACATATCCGTCATACAGCTGCCGCTGCAGAGCTTCTGCGCGGTAAGCTGAACCAAGCACCAGATGCACTTCTTCGGCATCCGCTGCCGCAAACATTTCTTCCAATGCCGCCGCGGCCAGACTGCGCAGATAGCAGTCATTGAGCATCTCGACATTCGGATGCACCAGATCGGACGGTTCATAACCGGCCGGCAGGGCGTGTTTCTTATTGGCAATCACAAGAATACTGTCTGTATCAAAGAACTGCCGGTCATTCTCACCGGCGTACATATCAACAGACTCCTCTTTCGTTTCTGTTTCTGTCATATTCTGACCCTCCTGGGTACGATAATGGGATACCACCATGAAGATGGTACAGATAGCCATCAGGCATACCGCCGCGATAAAAAGTTTCTTCGTCAGGTTCATATAGTAACTCCGTCTACCTATGTTAACACAAAGCATATGGAAAGAGAAACACGTAAAAAGAGCCCTTCCCGTCAGGGAAACAGGCTCTTTGTTGTTTTGTCTCAGTCTTTGATTTCGAAGCAGACGATCATGCCGCCACGCTCCGCATAGTAACTGCAGAGACCGGTGCAGTTATCGACGACGATATCCGCGCCCGGGAATTTTGCGAGCAGTTCATCCTTCATCTTATGTGCCTGATCAGGATTCAGACAGTGCGACAGTCTCAGCTTGCCACCGTTGTAGCCCATTTTCAGGATCTCGTTATACAGTGTGGCGAACGCCTTCTTGGCTCCGCGGGCAATGGATGCCTGCTGAATCGTTCCCTCTTCGGAAGCTTTGCCGAGGAAGCGGATACCCAGGAAGGAAGCCACTTTGGCAACCGCCGGATTGACACGGCCGTTCTTGGACAGATTGCCGAGTGACTCCAGCAGGAAGAGGATCTTCGTATGCTTGTAGTATTCATTGACGGCATCGACTGTTTCTTCAAAGCTCATGCCGGCTTCTTTGCATTCAGCGATCTTTTCGATGATCAGCTGCATACTGCCGCCGGTCGCTTTCGAATCGAAAACATGAACTTTGACTTCCGGATGCTCAACTTCGAACTGTTCCTTGGCCATGACACATGCCGCATAACTGCCGGACAGGTTGGAACTGATCGTTACGGCATAGACTTCATCCGCCTCTCCGAATGCTTCCATCCATTCACCGGCATTCGGACAGGATGTGCTGTCCTTCGTGCTGTGTTCAAACGCATTGACCAGAGCGCTGGTATCCAGACCTTTCTGGTCGACAAACTCAACACCATCAACCATGATCTTCAGCGGAACGGTCGTATAATGTTCATTTCCTTTGAATTCCAGAAGGTTGGAAGAAGAATCCGATACAATTCGATAGCTCATATGCGACACCTCACGAAACTATGATAGTCAGCAGTCAAATACCCTGTCAAGCGTTTCCGAAAAACCGTTTACTGCAGTCCGGTATGCTTCTCGAACCAGTCCGTCATTTCCTTCAGACGTCTGATCCGGTGCAACGGTTTGCCGCTGCGGCTCAGTTCATGGTTCTCACCTTTGAAGATGACCATCCGTGTTTCCACGTTCTGCACCGCCAGTGCCTGCATCATCTGCATGCCTTCCGGCAGCGGGCAGCGGTAGTCTTCCTCACTGTGAATGAACAGTGTCGGTGTCGTGCAGCCTTCCACGTAGCGCAGCGGTGAATGATCCCAGAGGTGATCGAAACCGTCAAAGATATGCGGTGCGCCGTGCTGATCAGCGTTGTGATAGTAACCGATATCGGAGATCAACGCCTTCGAGATCCAGTTGGAAATCGAACGCTGGGAAACGGCACAGCAGAAGCGGTGTGTATGACCGATGATCCAGTTGGTCATGAAGCCGCCGTAGGAGCCGCCGGTCACACAGAGTCTTGTTTCATCCACAGCCGGCACCTGAGCCAGGACTGCGTCGGTGAAGTCCATCAGATTGTCATAATCGACATAGCCGTACTGGTCGCGGATATCCGCGAATTCATCACCACGGCCGTCCGAGCCGCGGATGTTGGTAAACATGACGATGAAACCGCGGGATGCCCACAGCTGCATCTCATGGAAGAAGTTGGTTCCGTAGACGACGCGCGGGCCACCGTGAATATCCAGGATCGCTGGATATTTCTTTTTCGCATCAAAGTCCTGCGGCAGAAGCACCCAGCCATGGAGCTTCTCGTCTTTTGAGGTGTAGTCGAGCCGTTTCGGCGCCGCGATATACTTGCCTTTCAGGGCATCGTCATTGAAAGACGTCAGTTTGGTGAGCTTCCCCTTCTGCAGTTCATAGACTTCAAACAGGTGTTTCGCGTCGGAGCGGATCATCGCGACCTTGTCTTTTCTGACATCGATGGCGTTGATCGCACCCTGTTCATCAAAGAGAACGGTGTGGTCAAAGTTCTGATCCCATTTCCAGACAGCCGTATGGTCGTCGTCCGTGACGAGGGAATACAGTTCGTCCTTGAACACGACATTCTGCATGCCGCCGCCCATGGTGCAGTCGGAGCCGACCGATGTGTGCAGGTTCAGGATGGGATCCTTGACAAAGACCAGCTCGTTCTTCACGATTCTGACGATCATGCCGGTTTCGTTGCTGCCATAGGCTTTCTTATCGGTTGCCTGTGCATACAGCTGATGATCGATGAGGAACAGGTTCTGGATCGCCATGTTCTTTTTGCTGATCAGCGTTCCCTTCTTTCCATCGGAAAGCGAAACGGTATAGACGCCGTCCCGCATAGCCCGTTTGCCATGCCATGTTTCAGCTGTGTAATACAGCATGTCGCCGTCAATGACATATTCGTCCACCGCGGTGTCCTTGCCAGTCAGCCGTTTCAGACTGCCGTTTTCCAGCAGGAAGAGAGCGTTACGGCGGCCGTTGATGAAACCGACATTGTTCAGCCAGTAAGGGATTTCGTCAACGACATGATAGTCTGCGTCTTCCTTCTTCTTTGCCAGCTTCTGTTTCCGCACTTCGGCGGAATCCTTATAGGCATCGGGATCGTTCCGTTCAATGGCAGCCGTCAGCACGAAGCGGTTCTTACCGGCCGGTTCCAGGGAGGAAACAGCCAGCGGCAGCTGCATATACGGCAGCGCTTCGCCGCCGTTGACATTGATGCGGAAGATTTCCGTCATACCTTCTTCGTGATTCTCACTGACCCGGCGGATCAGGAGATGTTCATTGTCTTCAAAAGCAAGAATGCCGGCATTCAGAGAAGCAGTCAGCTGTCTGACTTTGCCGTCTTTGACCATCCAGACATCACGGCCATAGCCGCTCTTGTCCGCTTTGGTATAAGCCACTTCGAAAACAAGAACCTTCCCATCCGGGCTGTAGCGTAGTCCGGACGGGAATTTATATGTCAGAATATCTTCGATTTGAATAGGTTCTTTTTTCATAATTATTTTGTGTGCTTGTCAAACCAGCCGGTGATTTCATCCAGGCGTCTGATTCTGTGAACCGGCTTGCCGCCGCGGCTCAGTTCATGGTTTTCACCCTTGAAGATGACCAGTCTTGTTTCGATATCGCGGACAGCCAGTGCCTGCATCATCTGCATACCTTCCGGCAGCGGGCAGCGGAAGTCTTCGTCGCTGTGGATGAACAATGTCGGTGTCTTGACGTTTTCAGCATACTTCAGCGGTGAATGGTTCCACAGGAATTCTGTGTTGACATCTCCGAAGAGGCCCTTCGCACCGCACTGATCCGGTCCGAAGTAGAGACCGATGTCACTGATGAATGTGAAGGAGACCCAGTTGGCAATCGAACGCTGGGAAGCGGCGCAGCAGAATCTGTCAGTATGACCGATGATCCAGTTGGTCATGAAGCCGCCGTAGGAACCGCCGGTCTCGCACATCTTTGTCGTGTCGATGTTCGGATATGCGGCCAGAACAGCGTCCGTGAAGTCCATCAGGTTGTCGAAGTCGACCGCGCCGTACTGATCACGGATGTCTGCGAATGCATCACCGCGTCCATCGGAACCGCGGATGTTCGTGAAGAAGACGACATAGCCCTTGGAAGCCCAGACCTGCATTTCATGGAAGAATGCGTTGGTATAGACAGCGCGCGGTCCGCCATGGACATCCAGGACAGCCGGATATTTCTTTTTCTTGTCAAAGCCTTCCGGCAGAAGAACCCAGCCGTGCAGATCTTCGTCATGTGATTTGTAGTCAATGCGGTGCGGCTTGGCGACATACTTGTCCTTCAGTGCCGCATCGTTCAGGCTTGTCAGTCTGACGACGTTCTTGCCATCGACATCCATTTCATAAACTTCCATCAGGCTGTTTTCAGTTGCCCGGGCGAAAGCGATCTTCTTGTTGGCGACATCCAGGAAGAAGACGACACCCTGCTCATCGAACAGAACAGTCTTGCGCATCGCACTGTCAAACTTCCAGATCTCGACATGGTCTTCGTTGGTTGCCAGAGTATAGTAAGCGTTGTTGTATACCTTGCTTGAGCTGCCGCCGCCGAGGCAGATATCAACAGCACCGGCATCGTGCAGCTGACGTTCCGGATCCTTTACGGCGACGATCTTCTTGTCGACAAGGTGGGAAATCTTGCCGGTTTCGTTGATGCCGTAGGTCTTCATGTCGGACGCCTGGAAATACAGTTCACCCTTGAGGACGAAGAGTCCGCCGATACTGTGGTCATTGCGGCCATAGAGAGTCTCGCTCTTACCGGTTTCGGTATTGAGAGCATAGAGCTTGTCGAACATCGAGCGCTTGTTGTCGCGCACATTGCCGTTATAGTAAACAGTCTTTCCGTCCACAACCATTTCACCCAGGTCGAACTTCGGAGCTGTGACCCGCTTGACTTCCAGTTCTTTGCCTGTTTTGACGAGGAACAGAGCGGTTCTCAGCTTGTTGATATAGCCGGCACCGTTGAACCAGTAAGGAACTTCGTCAACAACATGGTAGTCTTCTTCGGCTTTCTTCGCTTCGAGCTTCTGCTTTCTTGTTTCTTCATTATCCTTATATGCGTCCGGATCGTTGGCATCGATCATACCGGCAACCGCATAGACACCGTTTGCTACTTTTTTGACACTCTTGAGCGGGAACGGCAGAGTGATCCACTTCTGGGCTTCACCGCCGGTCACGTCCAGCTTATAAAGATTTGTCACACCAGGCACATCATCCGGTGTAGTTCTGGTAACGATGAGGGTTGTGTCATCGTCCCAGCAGACGATGGATGTGTTCAGGGTCGCTGTCAGCTGCTGCGCCTTGCCGTCTCTGACGAGCCAGACATCACGGTCATAACTGTTTTTCTTCTCGTTTGCCTTGGCGACCTGAAAGGCCAGGTATGTGCCCTTCGTGCTGTACTGCAGGTTCTCCGGAAATCTGAAATTCAATAAATCTCTGATCTCTACTGGTGCTTTAGTCATATTTTCCCTCCTTATATGCTTTGACTAAGAATGTCATACCCATTGTTTTCGCATCGGTAATTTCACCACTTACAATTTTGGCAGTGATTTCATCCAATGTCATCTTTGATACATTCAGATCTTCATCTGCGTCCAGATGCTGACCTTTGAATTCACCCTGCCGGGCATAATACAGATAAATGACCTCGCTGTCGTAAGCCGGTGTCGGTGCCATCTGGCCCAGGAAGAAGAAATCCTTTCCTTCATAGCCGGTTTCCTCGATGATCTCACGCTGTGCGGTAAGCAGCGGTTCCTCACCCGGTTCCCGCTTGCCGGCCGGATATTCGGTCATTACCTTTTCCTGCGCATAGCGGTACTGGGTCACCATGAAGAATCTCCCTTCATCATCCTCCATGGCAATGCCGACGCCGCCCGGATGTTCCACGACTTCCCGCGGCACCCGCTGACCGTCTGCCGTCTCGGCTTCATCCTTGCGTACATTCAGGATCAGACCACGGTAGACATAATCTTTCTTGATTGTTTTTTCCTTCAGATCCATAAACAGGTCTCCCATATATTTTCATTATTATATAATACGTTCAGAGGTTAACGTTATGAAAATCTATTTTGCCGGATCGATCCGCGGCGGCCGCAGTGATGCTGCTTTGTATCACGACATCATTGAACATATCAAAGAAAAAGACACTGTCCTGACCGAACAGGTCGGTGACATGTCTCATTCTGTCAAAGAAGGAAGTTTCCGGGATGACGGCCAGATCTATTACAAAGACACCGCCTGGCTGCGGGAATGCGACATGGTAATCGCCGAATGCACGGCGCCTTCCCTCGGTGTCGGTTATGAACTGGCCTATGCCGAACGCCACAGCAAACCCGTGCATATCTTCTACCGGCCGGCCGAGACTTCACTTTCCGCCATGCTTAAAGGCAATCCCTATTTCAATATCCATCCCTATACAACAAAAGAAGAGCTTATTTCTCTCATCGATCAGATCAGAGAATAAGCTCTTTTCTTTAATCTCTTAATGGTTCTTTGATGACCTGGCCGTAATAGATACGGGTCAGAACATCCGTGACGATCAGCGGCAGGATTGCGGCTGCCGACAGGAACAGGATCTGCGATGTGCTTGCCTGTCCGCTTCTGTACAGCGAGAAGAAAGCCGTACCGGCATAGATGATCACCAGTGCCAGGATCAGCAGATAGAACTTCGATACTTCGCTGTGCATGATCTTGTTCTTTTCCGCTTCGGAAACACCGACCTGGGAAAGAATGTGATAGTCGTGCATTCTGCCGGACAGATCGGTTTCCAGACGGAACATGATCGTCAGCGACTGCAGAATGGCGATACTGACATAGGTTACGATGACCAGCAGATATTCCAGCGTGGAATACTGACGCGAGAACAGCATTGTCATGACCACCAGCAGATCACAGATCAGCAGGAACACGGTTACCTTGCAGAACTGCATGTCACGGCGCAGGAAACCATTGGAAATCAGTTCGATGGTTTTCTTTGTGCCGCCCTTACGGTTCTGTCTGGTCAGCAGCGGCAGTAACAGCGAACCCATGACCCGGTTCAGACCGACACTGCCGATCACCATACTGATTGCCAGGGCACCCGAGCCGTTGAAGAAGTTGTACAGCGGCAGGATCGCGGCAACAACCGCAATGATATTCAGCAGGATCTGAACAGCCGGTTTGGAACCCATGCCATAAGCTCCCCGGTTGTCCTTCATAGCTCCCATATTGCCGCCGGCCAGAAGCACGGCACCGCTCTTATAGGCAAAGCTGCAGTTCAGCAGGATCGTCCAGAAGACGACAAATACAAGCACTGCGATGAATTCCACCATGGCATAGGTGGAAATGGTAATGACAAACGTTTCACCCTGCATTGCCAGCAGATGATTCATCAGGCCGATCAGACCATACCCGGTAAGGATGCCAAGCGGAATGGAGATCACCATCAGAAGCACTGTCTGAATCAGAAGATACATGGCCATATGGAGATATGTGGCTCCGCAGATCATGTGGACCGCAAGTTCCTTGGCCTTGTTTTTGACAAAGAAGTCATTGCAGAAAAGCAGATCGATAAAGCACATGACGACGACAAAGACCATCATCAGATTGCCGGCATTGCCTTTCTCCAGCAGCTGGAACAGGTCTGCCTGATTGGCGGAAGTGATATAGACTTCCGGCTGGCCGCCTGTCAGCGCCGCTGCCATGTTGAAATACACAAACAGCAATGTTGTCGTGATAAAGAACGTCAGGGCAAAGAAGATGGCCTTGGAACGGCTGTTGCGCAATGAGCGCATCGCTTCTTTGAAGATCATGCCCGTTTTCTCCTGCTGCGGCCGGCCGAACTGATGGCCACGATTTTCTGGAAGTATTCATCCTGATCCAGGCCTTCTCTCTTGATTTCCGTGCTGATGGCACCGTCTCGGATAAAGATCAGACGTGAAGTGAAGGATGCGACATAGGAATCATGTGTAACCATGACGATCGTCGTGCCGTTTTCCCGGTTCAGCTTTTCAAACAGTTCCATCAGTTCTTCGGAATTCTCAGAGTCCAGCGCGCCGGTCGGTTCATCCGCGACGATGATGCCCGGATTGTTGATCAGGGCTCTGGCGATGGCCGTTCTCTGCCGCTGGCCGCCGGAACATTCAAGCGGCACCTTGTTCAGCAGATTGTCGATATTCAGCTGTTTGGAAATCGTGACGACTCTGTCTTCAATTGTTTTCGGATCCACTTTGGCCAGGGTCAGCGGCAAAGCGATATTTTCATAGATGGTATGTGTGTCCAGAAGGTTGAAACTCTGGAAAATGAAACCAAGGTTTTCGTAACGGAAACGGCCGATTTCGTTGGCACTCATCTTCATGACACTCTTTCCCTGGATATACACATGTCCGTCCGTCGGATAGTCCATCGTGGAAATCATATTGATGAACGTGGATTTACCGGAACCTGAAGGTCCCATGACGCCGAGAAAATCTCCTTTGTGCACTTCAATGTTAATGTCGTGCAGAGCTGTTACGGCATTCAGCGAATCCGCATTATAAACCTTCTTCAGATTTTTCGTATAAAGTACAATATCATCCATATGCGTTATCTCCTGTTATGTTGTAATTATAAACTGTACAGATTTTTTCCTGCAACGTCTCAGCACCCACATTTTTCTATTTCAGAAACTGATCATTATATGTCTTCCTGAAATCCTTTTTATAGTAACGGGAAATGTAATTTACCGTTCCGTCTTTCATATGCACTTCATCATCTTTTACATGATCGATAAATGCCGGATTGATGAGAACCGCACGGCTGGCTCTCAGCATCCACCGGGTCAGATCATGCTCGGCGATCATCCGGCACAGCGAACAGTAAACCGGATATGTCATATTGCCGGTCTGGATGTACGAGCAGTTCCCTTTGACGGTGATCGTGCGGATCTGTTCGTTTCTGACACAGTCCTTTTGGCGATTTGCCACGAAGAACAGACAGTTGTTTTTCTGTTCCAGACATAGCATCATCATTTTCTGCATTTCTGCCGGCAGCTGCACTGTCTGAATCTGATTGTCCGTCTCCGTCGCACTGTCGGTTTTTGTCAGGCATTGGTCACAGAAAGCAATCAGATTTGTTTTCTCCTGCAAAGAGAGCGGCAGTTTCTGACGGTCAAAAAAATACAGATTACAACTCTGCTCACAGTATTCACTGCAGGAAATCATCATAATCTGTATATTCATTTCTTCTTTTAAAGGCTGAATGAAGTGATTCAGTAAGTTGATGAATTGTGCTTCTTTGTCACTCTGGATCGTGATTGTGATTTTTGTGTTTTTCATGGATGTAAGTTGTTTGTGCTCCCATACTTTCAAGCAGTTCCTGAAAAAGACGGCGCTGATAAGCAGGTATTCTGTTGTTTATAATCAGAATATCATTTTCGTATTCATCTGAACAGAAGAGCGTGTTCAGATCTACTTTAAGATATTCAGAAATCAGTTTGGCTTTGTCCATCTTGATTTCATGGTTGCCCGTTTCGTAGTTGGAAATTTCCTGCCGGCTGACACCAACCGCGTTCGCCAGCTGCTGCTGGGTGATTTGTTTTGTCTCACGAAAAAAGCGGATCCGGTTGCCGGATTCTTCTTCATAAGCGGGTTCGTTTCTTCTGTCCTCCACCGGAGGCATTTCCTTTTTCTTTTTCATATCCTTCCATTACAGAAAGTATATGTTCAAACTGCCTTTCAGAAAGAATACATGCGCAACCTGACGTTGCGCATGTATGTTTCAGGCACCGGTCAATCGGGCACGGATCTCCTTCTGCCACTTCCGTCCGACGGGCAGTTTATGGCGGCCCGGCAGCTGCAGCTGTGTTGATTCAAGCACCCTGATCTGATAGATATTCACAATACAGTTACGGTTGATATATACAAACCCCCATTTCGCAAATTGCGGATAGACGGACCGCAGGGTCTGTGGTTTCAGACATACCGTCCTGTTTCCCTGCATATGCATGTACAGACGGCGCTGTACCGTCTCCACATACAGAATACTGGCAACCGGTATCTGCGCATACCTTCTGCTGGCAAGCTGCACCGTAACCGTGCCCTGCAGGATGATTTCCTTCCGGATCATTGACCAAATGCCGGCAAATTCTTTTTCCATCCTTTCTGTTAATACATACGCCAGTACATTGGTCCCGAATGCTTCCCGGATCCGGTCGGTTTCCGAGCCGACCAGAACGATCAGAGTCCGAAGGGATAAACGGTGCAGGTGTTCCGCCAGTTTCAGAAAATCCATGTCCGGAATTCCGTCTGTCAGAAAGACCGCCTGATACCTTTCCCTTTCCGCCGCCTTCAAAAATGAGCGGGCATCATAATACGAAGTACATTCCACATTTGTCTGAGATTGTTCCATAAGCAGTCTCAGCCGGCGATGCTCGGCACTTCTCTCTGTAACAATCGCGGTTCTCATACTTATATCGTAAAACTATCTGCGCGCTGTGCATGACCACATATCACGGATTACTGCCACTTATCACGGATTGACCTGTTCACTTGCCGGAAAACAAGAAAAGAGCCCCTTTTGCAAGGAGCTCTGAATGATACTTTGATTGCTTATTTGGTAATGGATTCGAGCCAGTTCGGATCCGGTTCGAAGCCGAGCAGCTTGACGACTGTCGAAGCAACGTTGGCCAGACCAAAGTCGCCTTCTTCCTTGACTTCCGTGCCTTCCGGTCCGTTGAAGATTGCGAACGGTACAGGTGCCAGTGTGTGGCTTGTCTTTGCCTTCGGTGTGCCGTCGTCGTTGCGGCCCTTGTCATACATCTGGTCGGAGTTGCCGTGATCAGCTGTGACAACCAGTGTGCAGTCCATCTTGCGGCAGGCATCCATGACTCTCTTCAGCATCAGGTCGACAGATTCGACACCGATCAGTGTAGCTTCATAGTTGCCGGTATGACCGACCATGTCGCCGTTCGGATAGTTGCAGCGCAGGAACTGGTATTTGCCGGATTCGATTGCTTCGACCATCTTGTCGGTGATCTCGGTTGCCTTCATCCATGGCTTCAGTTCGAACGGAATGATATCAGACGGGATTTCTTCCCATGTTTCGTTGGCGAACTTCTCGGATCTGTTGCCGTTCCAGAAGTATGTAACGTGACCGAACTTCTGTGTTTCGGAACATGCATAGCACTGCAGACCCTTGTTGAGCAGGAATTCGCTCAGTGTGTGCTCAATGTGCGGCGGTTCAACCAGGAAGTTTGCCGGCAGTTTGAGGTCTCCGTCATACTGCAGCATACCGGCATAGAATACATCCGGCTTCTTGACCTGATCAAATGCATCAAAGCCCTTGTTCATGTAGTCAAATGCCTTGGAGATTTCAACAGCACGGTCGCCTCTGAAGTTGAACAGGATCACGGAGTCACCGTCGTCAACGGTACCTACCGGTGTGTCACCGTCAGCTACGACGAAGCCCGGCAGGAACTGGTCGGTTCCTTCGCTTTCCGGATACAGAGCCTGGATCGCTTCCTGAGCGGACGGGAACTTTCTGCCGTCACCCATGACATGGATGTGCCAGCCTCTTTCAACCATCGACCAGTCAGCTTCGTAACGGTCCATTGTGATGACCATACGGCCGCCGCCGGATGCGATGCGGCTGTTGAATGTGTCGTCATTCAGTTCAGCCATGACATCTTCGAGCTGCTTGACATATTTCGGAGCGGATCCTTCCGGTACGTCACGTCCATCGAGAAGAACGTGTACTCTGACTTCCTTGAGGCCTTCCTTCTTGCACTGTCTGAGCATAGCCAGCAGATGGGAAATGTTGGAGTGAACATTACCGTCGGACAGCAGGCCGAGGAAATGCATCTTTCCGTCATGTGTCTTGGCGAAATCAACAGCGCCTTTCCAGGCAGCGGACTCATAGATACTGCCGCTTTCGATCGATTCGTTGACCAGCTTGGCGCCCTGGGAATAAACCTGGCCGCAGCCGAGTGCGTTGTGTCCTACTTCGGAGTTGCCCATATCTGTGTCGTCCGGCAGACCAACGGCTGTGCCGTGTGCCTTGATCGTTGTATGCGGCCACTTTGTCATTAATTCTTCAATCTGTGGTTTGTAAGCGTGCAGAACAGCATTGCCCATGTCTTTTTCTGTCCAGCCGACACCGTCCATAACCACAAGTACTACTGGTTTAGCCATAATTATTTTTCTCCTTTATTCTCTTTATTAAATATACCATAGTTCCGGATTCAATCACTGCGTGACTTTATGTTTTCTGCCGCAAAGTTGTCTTTCTGCCGGTATGTTTCTGTTCAGCCATGAAAAAAGAAGCACTCTGTCATTTCTGACCGGGTGCTTCCCGTTATTGATTGGTATTTCTGTATCAGGCGTCGATCGTGGAGATGCGCAGGGTGATTTCCTCCAACACGTCCAGCAGTGCTTTGACGGTGTCAAGCGACGTGAACATCGTGGTGTTGTTTTCGACCGCGCACATGCGGATCAGAGCACCGTCCTTGTTGTCGCCGTCAGAGCTGATGTTTCTGGTATTGATCAGATAGGCGATATGTCCCTGACGGATCGCGGAAGGAATGTCGTTGGGATCTTCGCTGATCTTTTTGCGGATATGAGTGCGGATGCCGTTCTTCTTGAGGAATTCAGCCGTTCCCTTGGTCGCTTCGATATTGAAGCCGAGGTCATAGAAGCGGCGGATCAGCGGCAGTGCTTCATCCTTGTCGGAATCCGCAACCGTTACAAAGACCGTTCCGTAGTTGCGCAGGTTCATGCCGGAAGCCTGCAGGGCTTTATACAGCGCTCTGTTCAGACGGGTATCGTAGCCGATCGCTTCACCGGTCGATTTCATTTCCGGTGACAGATAGGCATCCAGACCCCTGATCTTGCTGAAGGAGAAGACCGGAACCTTGACATAATAACGTTTCTTTTCTTCCGGATAGATATCGAAGAAGCCGAGTTCCTTCAGACTCATGCCGAGAATGACTTCCGTGGCGATATCGGCCAGGGAATAGCCGGTCGCCTTGGAAAGGAACGGCACGGTACGGGAAGAACGCGGATTGACTTCAATGACATAGACGTTCTCGTTTTTGTCGACGATGAACTGAATGTTATAGATACCGATGATGCCGATGCCAAGACCCAGCTTCTTGGTATACTGCAGGATCGTTCCCTTGACCTTGTCGGAGATACTGAAGGCCGGATAGACGGAAATCGAGTCACCGGAATGAATGCCGGTGCGTTCCACCAGTTCCATGATGCCCGGCACGAAGACGTTCCGGCCGTCACATACAGCGTCTACTTCCACTTCCTTGCCGGCGATATACTGGTCGACAAGAACCGGTTTTTCCTCATCGATTTCAACGGCTGTTTTCAGATAATGACGCAGCTGTTCTTCGTTGGCGACGATCTGCATGGCCCGGCCGCCGAGAACGAAACTCGGACGGACAAGAACCGGATAGCCGATTTCTTCGGCTGCCGCGATGCCGTCTTCGATCTTTGTGACCGCCCGGCCGTCCGGCTGCGGGATATCGAGGTCCTGCAGGACCTTTTCAAAACTGTCTCTGTTTTCCGCTCTGTCAATGGCTTCGACACTGGTGCCGATGATCTTCACACCGCGCTTCATGATCGGTTCCGCCAGGTTGATGGCTGTCTGGCCGCCCAGCGAGGCAATGACGCCGATTGGCTTTTCAAAGAGTACGACGTTCATGACATCTTCCGGTGTCAGCGGTTCAAAGTACAGTTTGTCGGATGTTGTATAGTCAGTCGAAACTGTTTCCGGGTTACTGTTGATGATGATTGCTTCATAGCCGGCTTTGCGGATGGTCTGCACGGCATGGACGGTGGAGTAGTCGAATTCCACGCCCTGGCCGATACGGATCGGTCCGGCACCGAGCACGACGATCTTTTTCCGGTTGGAAAGAACGGATTCATTTTTGCCGCTGTAGGAAGAGTAATGATAAGCGATGTATTTGCCGGAATAGAGGGTGTCCACCATCCGGAAGACCGGGAAGATATCATTCTCTTTTCTTAAGTTGAAGACAGCAAGTTCATCCTGGTTCCACAGCTTCGCGATATAGCGGTCGCCGAAGCCCATCTGCTTGGCTTCCTTCAGCACTTCCAGGTCATTGACATGGGCGGCGAGCTTCTCTTCCATATCGGTGATCTTGCGGATCGACTCCAGGAAGAGGGTCGTGATCATGGTAGCCTTGTGGATCGTTTCCAGCGGTTCATGTCTTCTGATCAGTTCAGCGACGGCGAAGATATTGTCATAACGGAATTCTTCCACATATTTCAGCAGATCTTCCGTTGTATACGTATCAAATTTCGCCAGGTGGAGATGATATACGCCGGTTTCCAGGGAACGGACCGACTTCAGAATGCATTCTTCCAGGTTGGCACCGATACCCATGACTTCACCGGTCGCCTTCATCTGGGTGCCGAGGCGGTTCGGTGTGTTCGGGAATTTGTCAAACGGGAAGCGCGGGAACTTGGCGACGATGTAGTCCAGTTTTGGTTCTTTGTCAGCTGTCGTGCCGGCCACTTCGATATCTTCCAGCGCCATGCCCATGGCGATCTTGGCGGAGACTCTGGCGATCGGATAACCGCTGGCCTTGGAAGCCAGAGCGGAAGAACGGGAAACACGCGGATTGACTTCGATCAGGTAGTATTCGCTGGTTTCCGGATGGAGGGCGAACTGAACGTTGCAGCCGCCTTCGATCTTCAGCTCACGGATGATCTTGATGGCACTGTCATTGAGCATCTTGAGATCATGATCGTTGAGTGACAGGATCGGCGCGACGACGATCGAGTCACCGGTATGCACACCGACCGGGTCGACATTTTCCATACCGCAGATCGTGATCGCTTTATCATAGGAGTCACGCATGACTTCGAATTCGATTTCCTTATAGCCCTTCACGCTCTTTTCGATCAGGACCTGATGAACCGGGGAAAGCTGGAAGGCATTGACGCCGATCTCTTCCAGTTCCTCTTCGTTATAGGCAAAGCCTCCGCCGGTGCCGCCCAGTGTGAAGGCCGGTCTCAGAACGACCGGATAACCGATATGCTTCGCGGCTTCCTTGGCTTCTTCCAGGCTGTAGGTGATTTCGGAAGGAATGACCGGTTCACCGATCTTCTGGCACATTTCCTTGAACATCTGACGGTCTTCAGCCCGTTCGATACTCTCTCTCGGTGTACCCAGCAGTTCAACGCCGCACTCTTTCAGAACACCTTTCTTATCCAGCTGCACCGCCAGATTCAGACCGGTCTGTCCGCCGATGCCGGGAACGATCGCGTCCGGTCTTTCATAACGCAGGATCTTGGCAATGTATTCCAGAGTCAGCGGTTCCATGTAGACCTTGTCCGCCATCTGGGTATCCGTCATGATCGTGGCCGGATTGGAATTGCACAGAACGACCTCATAACCCTCTTCTTTCAGGGCCAGGCAGGCCTGTGTGCCGGCATAGTCGAATTCGGCGGCCTGACCGATAACGATCGGGCCGGAGCCGATGATCAATACTTTTTTAATGTCTGTTCTCTTTGCCATAGCTGCTCTCCTCGGGATTTCGCATACAAAAGAAAAACCGGCTCCTAACAATGTAGAAATACATTGCAGAACCGGTAAAAGCCATTCTGGTTCGGAATATGATTTACATGTTTTTCAAGTACTCTCATATTGCGCTCCTGTCTGCTTCGGGTAAAGTTTCAAACTACTTTACTCCTGCGAATGAGTCTATCTTTTTTCCGGGCATATGTCAATGATCACGCTGTCATATTATGCGGCTGACCGGCATGTTTTCATCAGCTGTCATATTCGCCGTATTCACAGCCGCAGTGCGTGACGCTGAAACCGTCGATCAGTTCCCTGCCTTCCGCCGTTTTGACATACAGACGGACAGTACCTGTGCCGGTGCCGCCGTTATACAGACTGTTATGACGTTTTCTGCCGTTCGGTGCTTCATAGTTGATCTTCAGCATGTCCTTTTTCAGACATTCAATATCGGTTTCCATGACATGCGTACGGTTTTCCTGCACAACGTGCCAGTATACCTTCTCGTCATCCTGATGACTTTCAAACTGTGTCTTCGGACGGGTCCAGAATTTCGAGAAATTGAATTCAAATTCACGGCCTTCATAGTACAGGGCGCCGAGCAGCTTTCTTTTTAACGGCACAAAGTATACCTTCGGACAGCCGCCACCGATATCAAAGACACTGTTTGCCAGCATCCTGTTCTCACGGGCCGAAAACAATGCGTTGGCGGACAGCCAGACCCAGGGACTCGTGAAGTCGCGGCCCCAGTTCTTGTCGGCATAGCCGTAACACAGTTCGGGCAGAACGATATACTTGCGGCCGTTGAAACGAATCTCACCGCTGTATACTGTCTTCATCCCCTCGGCATGCCAGTACATTTCAAATGCTTTGATCAGCCGGAAGAAGGAAGAGGCACCATAGCCGACATTGAAGGCGATCTGCTTGTCCACTGTCAGTTCCCATGACATTTCCCCGGCATCACTCATGTATTCCGGGTGGGCTTTCACTTCTTCTTCGCTGAGACTGATATGGCCTTTGAGCAGATTTTCCGAGGCATAGCAGTCATCGGCGGAAATATAATAAGGTGCCCGGGAATGAACCCTCACGTCCTGCCAGCCGAAAAAACGATGCAGCTGACAGGCGTCTTCACCCCAGCAGCCGGCTTTGACCATCAGGTAGGAAGGTCTGATACCCTTTTCCTGGTTTTCCGGCAGCTGGCCGAACACCGGATCCTTGCCGCCAAGAGCGGGATTGCACGTATAGAATTCGATGAAGAACGATTTTTCTTCACCGTTTTCGGCATCAATGGCCGTAAAGGAATGCCACCACCAGTCATAGCCCTTTTTCGCAAAAGGTCCATCCAGCATGAAGCCGTTCCTTTTCAGATCGCTTTTGTTGAACATATGTCACACTCCTCAGATGAAAAAAGCAGGTTCCCCTGCTTATTTATCCGTATTTTCCGGCAGATAGAAAATCTGTTCGCCGTCCTTTGTCAGCATATAATTGCCGCGGGCATAACTTTGTACATAATCCGGGTCCTGCAGTTTGGTCTTTTCATTGGTCAGATACGTATTTTCATCCTGCACTTCCTGCAGTTTCTCCTGCACCTCCGAGAGCTCCTTATGCAGACGGAACGTTGTCAGTACTTCGCCGCCGACGGAATACAGCATATAGGCGGACATCAGCACCAGAATCAGACAGAAGAATTTGGTGATCGGTGCCAGGCGGCGTTTTTTCTTTTTCGGTGTATTTCTGTTAACAGTCATAATTCAGTCTTCCGGTATATAAGATATATCACTCTTGGTTGGTTCCCGCAAGCGGCTTTGTTTCCAGACGGGTTTCCGAGATGATTTCGTACATGTCAGCCGCATCCTGTTTCTTTTTGACTTCGGCGGTCGACAAAACACGGATTTCCAGTCTTCTCGTACCGAAGGTGATCGCCACAATATCACCGGCTTTCACTTCATGGGAAGGCTTGACAACACGGCCGTTGATTTCCACTCTCTCATTCATCGCGAGTTCTTTGGAAACCGTTCTTCTTTTCAGGATCCTCGATGATTTCAGAAATTTATCAATTCTCACTTTTCTTCGCCTCCCTTGCGGTATCTATGACTTTGATGGCCAGTGCGAGATTGTCCTTCATGGCCGGCAGTTCGGCAATGATCGTGCCGTTTTTATAGCGGATCGTGATATCCCGGGACAGTTTGGTGAAGCTCTCAAACAGCCGCACGCCGTCCACATGCTGGGAATACAGGGGTGAAAATGTGATTTCAATGCCGCCTTTGATTTCCCGGTAATTCTGCACGTTGGGATCGTTCAATTTCAGATCCAGTTTCTTTTTGATAAACAGCGTACTGACTTCAGAAGGCAGCCGGCCGTACTGGTCGATGATGTCCTGCTGGTACAGCTCCAGTTCATCTTCCGTTTCAGCAGCGTCGATCTTCTGGTACATTTCCAGTTTGTCATAGTCGTTGGAAGTAAAGCCGTCGGGAATATAGCTGGTCTTCTGCACGTTGGCCTTGGCTTCCGGCAGTTCGAGAACCATTGGTTTGCCAGTACGGCGGGATTCGATCGCTTCTTCCAGCATTTCAATATACATGTCAATACCGACGGTATCAATAAAGCCGGACTGTTCGGGACCTAACAGATCACCGGCACCGCGGATCGTCAGATCTCGCATGGCGATCTTGTAGCCGCTGCCAAGACGGGCGAATTCCTTCACTGCCTGCAGGCGCTTCTGAGCCACTTCACTGAGCTGCCTCCGCGGCGGCACCAGCAGATAGGCATAAGCGATTCTGTCACTGCGGCCTACCCTGCCCTTGATCTGATAGATCTGGGCAAGGCCGAAGTCCTGGGCATTGTCGATCAGGATCGTATTGACGTTCGGTATGTCAATGCCGTTCTCCACGATTGTCGTGCAGACCAGCACATCCAGTTCATGGTTGGTGACCTTCATCATCGTGTCTTCGATATCGTTTCTGTCCATACGGCCGTGAACAATACCGATCCGCGCCTCCGGCAGTTCATTCTGCAGGGTGCGGGCAATGTTGTAGATTCTCTCAATATTGTTGTAGAGATAGAAGACCTGTCCGTCCCGGGCCAGTTCCTTCTGAATCGCGTCAATGACCAGCGACGGTTTTTTCTCAACGACGTAGGTCTGCACACTGTAGCGGTTCATCGGCGGTGTTTCCAGCTGGGAAAGGGAACGTATACCGACAAGACTCATCTGCAGCGTACGCGGAATCGGTGTGGCGCTTAAGGACAGCACGTCGATGCCGGTTTTCATTTCCTTGATCTTTTCTTTATGCTCAACGCCGAATCTCTGTTCTTCGTCGACGACCAGCAGACCGAGGTCCTTGAATTTCACGTCTTTGGACAGCAGCCGGTGGGTGCCGATCAGAATATCGACTTTGCCTTCCTTCACCTGCCGCAGGATCTGTTTCTGTTCAGCTGATGAGACAAAGCGGTTCAGCAGCTTGATATTGACGGCATAGCCTTTATACCGTTCGGAGAATGTTTTGTAATGCTGGGAAGAAAGAATCGTCGTCGGACACAGTACGGCAACCTGCTTGTTGTCGGAAACCGCCTTGAAGGAGGCAATGACAGCCACTTCCGTCTTGCCGAAACCGACGTCGCCGCAGACCAGACGGTCCATCGGCTTACTGCTTTCCATATCCTTCTTGATATCTTCCACCGCCTTCTGCTGGTCAGCTGTCAGTTCATACGGGAAAGCAGCTTCAAAACGTCTGCTCATTTCGTTGTCTTTTGAAAAGGCATAGCCGATATGCTGTTCACGGCTCGCATACAGGGCAAGCAGACGGTCGGCGATATCGGTGACGTTTTCCTGCAGTTTCTTACGGGTCTTTTCCCATTCACCTGAACCGAGTTTGTTCAGACGCGGCACGACACCTTCCCGGGAAACGAATTTACGGACCAGCCGGAACTGTTCAAGCGGGACAAGAAGTTCGGCATTGCCGCGGTAGACGATCTTCAGGAAATCACGTCTGACCTGATTGATCGTACGGTTTTCAATCCCTACATACTGGCCGACACCATACTGGGCATGGACGATGAAATCACCCGGTTCCAGTTCATTGTAGCTGTGAATGATCTCGGCACTGCGGAACTTGTTCTCATAACGACCGCTGTGCCGGTGAATCTCAAACAGTTCGGATGCGGTATAGACATGCAGGTTTTCAGCGGGAATATGAAAGCCCTGCATCAGTTCGCCATAGTAGAGACTGATACCTTCTGACACTTCACCGTCATCGGAAAGGATCGTATAGGGAATATGATTTTCCACACAGCAATCAACTGTCCGCAACATTTCCTTATCCGGCAGAACAAGGACGTTGCGGCTGCTCTGATCGATCAGCTTCAGCCTGACTTCCAGCGTATCGGAAGGCAGATGCACTTCTTCAATACCGCTGATATTGTCGGCAAAGGGATCTTCCTTTACCGATCTGTAATTTTGTTCGATCCGGTGGATGTCATGCCACAGAGCATATTTCGGCAGCATCTTTCCTTCCTGGACCATTTCCTGAACATAGGAAATCGTTTCGGTATTGAATGTTTTGACCGCTTCCTGGATCAGCTGTTCATCAGACCAGATGATCTGCGGTCTGTCCATATAATCCACGATGCCGGCGGAACTCTCCAGCAGTGCCATATAGGGATACATCTGCTTTTCAAAGACGCCGCTTTCCATCAGAACCAGATCGCTCTCGACATTTTCCGAAAGGATACTGTTGTTTTCCTTCGTAAGGATCTTCTCCGCCTCTTCACGGATCTCAGCGATTTCACTTTCCGTAAACAGAACGTCACTGGCCGGCACGATTTCGATTTCTTCTATTGTCTCAATGGTTTTCTGACTGGCAACGTCAAAGAACCGGATCGATTCGATCTCGGTGTCAAAGAATTCGATACGGATCGGATTGGGATAGTTGATGGAAAAGACGTCGACGATACCGCCGCGGCTGGCATAGCATAACGGCTGATCGATATGCGCAGTCGGCTGATAACCGCCGGCCTGCAGTCTTTTCTGCAGTTCCTTCATATCGATTTCATCACCGGTTTTCAGATGGATGCAGCCATTGCGGAAATCCTCCGGATGCGGCAGGAATCTCAGCAATGCCGAAGGACAGGTAATGACCACCTGATGCGGATTCTTCAATAAAGCTGACAGGGTTTCCACCTTCAGGGCGGTCATCTGCGGCGAAGATGCGATTGCCTCGACACGCAGCGATTCATCCGCGCCAAAAAGCGCACATTCACTTTCCGGCAGTACTGTGGAGATTCTGTCGTACAGGCGCTGTGCGTTATAAAGGTTCTGTTTGACGACCAGGATGGAGCGCGGTTTCTGAAGGAATGATTCACTGATGATCAGAGCTTCGGAAATCAGCGAGGACAACGGGATGTCCTTATTCTGATTCAGTGCTTTGACGGCTTTGTTGTCCTTCAGTTCTTTCCGCAGCCACATCAGACCGGTTTCGTTCAGAGTGATACTTTTTCCTCACTTTCCCTGATCTTGATGTTGTATTTTGACATGACCTGATCCATTTCTTCATAGACCCAGGCATAGGCAGCTTCGGCTGCTGTTTTGATGGCGTTCTGGAAAACGTCCTGTTCTGCTTTGGGAACGGAAGAAAGCACCCAGTCCGGCACCAGATCGTGTTCACCATGACGGGAATGACCGACGCCGATACGGATACGGGCAATGTCATCGGTGCCGAGGCACTGCAGAATGGACTTCATTCCCTTCTGGCCGCCGCTGCTTCCCTTTTTGCGGATCCGTACCGAACCGACCGGCAGATCCATATCATCATGGAGGATCAGAATATCCTCCGGTTCGATCTTATAGAAATTGACAGCCTGTGAAACGGCACTGCCGGAATTGTTCATATAGGTCAATGGTTTCATCAGAAGCACCGGCTGACCTTCAATGCGGCAGACAGCTGTCAGGGCATTCCATTTTTCACTTGTGATGGAAACACCGGCTTTGGCGGCCAGGCAGTCAATTGCCATAAAGCCGCTGTTATGCCTTGTTTCGGCATATTCCTTACCGGGATTTCCCAGTCCTGCGATCAGTTTCATTCGCTTTTTTCTTCCTCTGCTGTTTCTTCCGCGGCTGCTTCTTCTGTTACAGCTGTTTCTTCTGTTACAGCTGTTTCTTCAGCCGTTTCTTCTGCCACTTCAGCCTCAATTGCTGTTTCAGTTTCGGCTGTTTCTTCCGGTTCGTTTACATCGTCGGTTTCACCGTCTTCTGCAGTCGGTGCGGCTTTCAGGTCGATTGCCTTCATCCATCTCTGACCCAGACCGGTCTTGGCAAACTGATCAAGAAGATCTTTTGTTTCCGGATGATCGGCAAGTGTTCCTTCGTTTTCGTAATATTTCGCCAGCATCGCGTTGGCAATCATTTTATATAAGCCGATCAGTCCCTTGGAATAACTGTATTCCGCATAATCGCCGTCCAGCAGTTTCTGGAAGAAAGTGACACCCTGATCGTTCTGCTTTTCACAGAAATCACGGTTGGCCTTGCCTAGCGCCGCAACCAGCTGATCATCCAGTACATCTTTATACGGCTCGATCTTTTCCTGCAGGATCTTTACATATTCCATTGCGTCATTGGCATACAGCAGATTGGGAATGCCAAGGCACAGATAAAAGAAGGAATCTTCATTTTCCGTAATGGTTTTTACCCCTTTTTTGTTGACCTGGATCAGCTCATCGACATTCAGGCTTTCCGCCGTGCTTGCGAAATCAGCATAGTCCTTATGATATGCATAACCCCAGAGCTTGATGACTCTGGCTTTATTCTCATAGACCGGATCACCGCAGGTGCTGATCAGTTCATCGATCTGTTCCATGAATTCATCCTTGTGATTGACATTGGATACGATACTGATCAGTTCTCTTCCCCGGCCGTTCCGTTTGGAAGCGGTAAACAGTCTGTAAACGCTGTAGATCATCACTATATATAAAATAATGTTGAAAACTCCGATATTCATAATAAGTTCTCCTTTCACAGGCAATGGTATTATACCCTACTTCTTGGCGCGGCATTGTCCTTTATTTTTTGTTTGTGTTAGAATGATGGCAGTATTCAGGTATTGACTATGACAAATGACAGAACCAGAAATAACACGACAGACTATGATCCGATGCTTGACCTTACCGCGACCGGTGAGCGGATCGATATCAATCTGTTAAATACAGCGGCACAGCGGAAACTGCAGCCTTCCCGGCGCTTCAATCTCAACATGATTTTGAAGATCCTGCTGGTATTCAACTGCGTTCTTTTGGCAATTGCCCTGCTTGTGCATGCAAATCCGCAATGGGCAGCCGCGACAACACCGGCTTCCGATACACCGACTGACGTTGCAGTAAACCCGCTGCCGGCGGAACTGACGGATATTAACAGTCTGACGTTCTTTGTAGATCCGAGCCATTCCGTACCGACGGATTATATACCCGCTGATCTGGAAACGCCATATGTCAGCAGTACCGGTGAAGTCATCCAGGTACGTGCCGCGGTCGCGGAAGACCTGAAGGCGATGATCAACGCCGCCAATGAAGCAGGTGCTCCGCTGATCCTGACAGCCGGCTATGTTTCCTTCGATACCCAGGAAGACTACTTCTCTGACCGTGTTGCCATGGTCGGTGAAGCCGAGGCTCTCAAGGTCACACCAAAGCCGGGCTTCAGTGAACACCAGACCGGTCTGGCTGTGGATTTCTCCGATAAGGATGACGGCACCGCCACAACGACCGCCTTCGCTGAATCAGCTGCCGGCAAATGGCTGAAGGAACATGCCCACGAATACGGCTTCATCATGAGATATCCGGAAGGCAAGGAAGAAATCACTTCCTACAGTTATCAGCCATGGCATTACCGCTATGTCGGCAAGGATGTGGCAAACGCAATGTACGCCGTCGATCCTAACCTGACATTCGAAGAATACTTCAATACCAACAAATAAGTCAGCCGAATGAATCAGCTGACTTTTTTCATGCCTTCTTACCGGACAGCCGCATCGTACAGAGGATCGTGGCTGCCTGCATCAGAATGCACATGATCAGAATGATATAGTAACTGCCGCTGACATCATACATGAAGCCGAGCAGACTGACACCCAGAGCATTGGATGACGAGCCGATAAAGGACATCAGCGGATATACCCTTGTATAGTTTTCCATGCCGAACACTTCCCGGACCATGATGGAAATCGCTGTTGAACTGTTGGCGAAGGTAAAACCGAAGACAAACGCGGCACAGGCCATGATCATCGGCTGCCGATTGAAAATCATAACGCAGAGTGCCAATGCACTGATGCCGGCGTAAATCATACTGGTGCGGAACGGACCGATTTTTTCATTGGCAGCGCCGTAAATGATCTTGGAAGTAATATTGGCGGCACTGGCAAAGGATACCATGAGGGCGCCGGCGGCTGTACTGAGACCGACCGAAGCAGCGAAGGATGGAAGATGCTGGAGGAAACTGGCAATGATATAGACCATGACAGTCATAAGCATCATCAGGATCATCGGTTCGGAATGCCGTTCGATATGTCCGTCACTCTGACTGACAACGGCTTTCTCCGGATGATTCTTCCGGTATTCCATATATTCGTCATAGCCGTAAGGCTTCATATTGACCTGCGACGGTTTCAGACGGATCGGATACAGAACAGCCGGCAGTGTGAAGAGAACCATGACAGCTGCGACAAACAGGTAACCGGACCGCCAGCCTCTTGCGTCAATGACGGAAGAGAACAGACCCGACAGCAGCACCCCGGGCAGACCGCTGAACGCCATGGCGATACTGACCATGATGCCGTTGCGGGCCAGGAACCATTGATTGATCACATTGGTTGCCATGACAAAGCTGAGCAATCCGGCTCCTAGACCTCTTACGACACTGAGAAGATACATGACAAACACGCTGTTTGTCAGAGTCATCAGAATCATACCGGCTGCCGACAGAATCACACCGGTCAGGATCATCGGTTTCAGGTTTTTCTCATTCTTCAGTATTCTGGCAATGAAAAGCCCGGATACGGCAGCTGCCATTGCCGCGATGGTATAGGTCATGGAAATAGATGCTTTGGTAATACCGAGGTCGGCGCTGATAGCATTGTAGAACAGACCGGAAGAACCGAGATTGATGCCCAGGGAAGCACCCACCAGTCCGCATACTGCGATCATTGTCATCAGATATCTTTGTTTTTCTTTCATATAATCCCTCTTGAATGCATATACAACGATATCACATATCTTAAAATATCCCGCAAATTCACGTTATTTATTGACTTTTTCAGATATAACCTTTAATATAAACACGCGTTGTTTTCTTAATGTATAAATTTTGGAGGTGGTAGGAATGAAGAGAACATACCAGCCGAGCAAGAAAAAGACCAAAGCTACTCATGGCTTTAGAGCCCGTATGGCTACTGTCGGCGGCCGTAAGGTCCTGGCTAGAAGACGTGCCAAGGGAAGAAAGGTATTATCTGCTTAAGAGCCACCAACAGGTGGTTTTTTTTAAAGCTTATGAAAAAGAAAAATCGAGTCAGAAAAGCACAGGAATTCCAGAAGATGATCAAAACATGCCCAAAGAATGCCAATCATTCCTTTGTCATGTATCATCAGCCGAAGGCGGAAGATGAAGCCAGGATCGGAATTACCCTGTCGCGAAAAATCGGCAATGCGGTCGAAAGGAATCTGATCAAACGGCAGGTCCGTATGATGTGTCAGGATCTCATCCGTTTTGATGAATACCCGTATGACTGCGTGCTGATCGTCCGTTTTGGGTATAAGGAACATACCTTTGAAACCAATAAAAATAACTTGGAAAAACTGTTCCGTAAAGCTACAATGTAGTAGTTATATATAAAAATAAGGAGATTCTATGAAACTTACTTCCCGTACAAAGAAACTGCTGCTGTTATCAGCTGTGGTTCTCGTGGTGGTATTTCTGACAGGCTGCCGGGTCCCGATGGATGAGAACAACCATGTCATCTATATTGCCAATGAGGCTGTACCCGGTTCTGAATTTACATTCCGTACCAGTTTCTCAGATGTCATTGCCAATGAAAACTGGTTCAATGCTTTGTTTGTTTACCCGCTGGCCTGGCTGATCAATAAGCTAAGTCCGATTATTTCCGTCGGCGGTGCCATCGCTGTTGTTACGATTACAGTCAATGGTCTGCTCGCTGCTCTGACGATCAAATCCTCGATTGCCACCCAGCAGATGCAGCTGCTCCAGCCGGAGATGGACCGTATTCAGAGAAAATACGAAGGCCGTGATGACGAGGCTTCCAAAATGCGCATGGCGCAGGAAACCCAGGCTCTGTATAAGAAATACGACATCAATCCGCTGAGCACGATCCTTGTTACCTTCCTGCAGTTCCCGATCATCATGGCTATGTATATGGCTGTGCATCGTTCCTGGGCAGTTCAGTCCGGTACATTCCTCGGCATGAACCTGCAGACAACACCGCTCAACGGTATGAAACTTCTGCTGCAGGGTGATATGGGAGGTCTCCCCTATCTGTTCCTGTTCATCTTCATGGGTGCCTGCCAGTTCCTCGCTATGAAGTTGCCGCAGATGATCCAGAAGAAGAAAGCGGAAGAAGAAGCCGCCAAGCATCACCGCAAGCCAGTCGAACCGAGCACTCAGAACCAGGTCATGCAGTATTATATGGTCGGTATGATCCTTGTCTTCGGTCTGATGTGGCCTTCTGCTATGTCCCTTTACTGGGCAATCAATTCACTTGTCACGATTGGCAAGACGCTGATCGTTCAGAAAATTATTGACGATAAAAACGCAAAGTGAGGTAAATAGCAGATGAAAAACTATACAGCGAAAACTCTCGAAGAACTTCTCGCCAATGCGGCAGCTGACAAAGGCGTCGCGGTAGAAGATCTTCAGTATACAGTCACCGAGGAAAAAGAAGGTCTTCTCGGTATCGGCAAATCCGTCAGTGCGGATGTCTTCTGCATGGACGATGTCAAAGAATTCCTCTTCGACTATCTCGGCAATTTCTTCACCAGCATCGATCAGGATATCGAAGTTGCCATCGAAGAAAAAAGAGACAGCTTTATCGTCAATCTGAATGCTGACAACAATGCCGTACTGATCGGCAAAATGGGCAAGACCCTGGCCGCTTTCAACACGATCGTCAGAGCTGCCGTCAATTCCGAATTCAAAAAGAGAATCGACGTTCTGATCGATATCAACAACTATAAGGAAGACCGTTATGCCAAGCTCCGTTCCATGGCCAAGCGTATTGCCAAGCAGGTTCAGAGAAGCAAGGTCGACGTTGAACTCGATCCGATGCCGAATGATGAAAGAAAGATCATTCACAAGACACTGAATGAATGGCACAACATCAAGACTGAATCGGAAGGCGAAGCAGCCAACCGTCACGTCTGGATCCGCTATGTCAGTGATAAGCCGGAAGAAGCTGCCTGATCAAATTAATATATGATCCCGTCTGAAATATGACGGGTTTTTTTATAACATCATGCTGTTTTGCACTGGTGTCTGTATGGCTGCGCAAATTATAATATATGTATATTAGAATCGAGTGACAGAAGATGGAAAACATGGATTTTGAATATTTTTCTGAGCATAACTCTAAAGCAGAAATTGATGTCAGATACAGTATTATGCGGGGAAAACGTTATCGTGACGGGGATGGCTGTCAAAAGGATCTGGTTCAGGCAGATGAATGGTTCAGAAAAGCACAGAATTTAATTAATGATGTCTACATGGATGATCTGTATGACTCTCTGGAAAAGAAAAAAAATGGCGATACTGCTGAACCGAAAAACTATAACTTTGTCGATGCTCAGACAGCTTTTGAAATCGGTGAATTATACGAATTCGGACCCAGTATCATCCGTGATTATAAAGAAGCAAGATCATGGTATATGATCGCTTTAAAGTATTCCGACACCAATGAAATGCAGGAAACAGCCAGTGAAAGCATGGAACGGGCGAAAGAAAAAGATCAGTTTCCCGAACTTGCGGTACAGAGAGAACAGAAGGAAATCAACCGCATCAAAGATCCTCATCTGAGTTACGTAAAATATCCGCAGGTCGAGGAATACGATCGTCTCAAAAGTCTGGGTAATAAATACGACTATGGCATAAAGGATGATATGTTCATCTGTATGTGTATGTCAGCTGTTGCCCTGCTGGTTCTTCTGATCATGCTGTTTGTAACAAAAATGCATGGTTTATTCGCAGCGTTTCTCGCTCTGGTGTATGGCACCGTTCTACTGCTTACGGTTGCGCATCTGACAGATGACAACATATTTCTCAGTTTTGGATTAGCAATCATATTCGGACTGTTTCTGTTCGGACGGAAATTTCTGATCTTTCAGCTGGCTGTTCTGATCCTTTGTCTAGTGTTTTCCGCATACAGATGGTATCGTGAGGTAAATTATCTTAAATGTCAGAAACAGTCAGAAGAATATTACCAGAAGGTCATTCAGCCTCTTAAGGAAAAAGAACGCCAGGAACTGATCCGGGAATTCGAAAAGAAATATCATAAAAAACTGTATCTGTAAAAAAAAGAAGATACTGTCTGAAGTGAATCTCCAAAGTTGGATCAACTCAACTAGGAGATTCACTTTTCATATGAATTCAGGCAATTGTGGAAAAATAAACAGTCCTGTTTTTTCCGGTTTTCCGATGTTTTTTTCTGTCTCTTTTCCAATATTGGAAATTGTGACTTTTCCACCTGTTTTTCACAATTGAATAATTATACTTTTCCACAATTGTTGAAAACTGTCGAAAACTCATTATGTCCTTTATTTATAAGCTTTTTTTACTGTTTATAAATTGTTTGTTACATCTTTTCATTTTGTGTTTTCCAACAATTTTCAGAGTTATCAACACGTGGATAAGATTTCCACATTTTTTCCACTTCTTCATTTTGTTTATAATTGTGGAAAACCCTGAATAACCTTTATTTAAAGGTCTATTCTCATATTTAATCTTATGTGGATAAAAAAGTTATCAACATTTTTATTATGGATTTTCATAGTTATCCACATTAAAATGATAATGCATAAATGTATCAATTAGTTAGGAGCTTTACGTACCATGTCTCAGGGAAGAGAACAGTATCTGGTCGAAGTGTGGAACCAGATCTTACAATATCTGTACAGTAACAGAAATATAGAACCGGTGATCCTGGATAACTTCTATTCGACATGTTCATTATATGAACTGACGGAAGAGAAAGCCATCCTGTTGGTTCCGAATATAGTATCGAAACAGATCATCCAGAGTCAGTCAGATATTATCAACGCTGCTTTTATTGATGTTCTGAAGAAAGATACGCCGATGATTGTGGAAATCTATCAGAAATCTGATATTCCGCCTGTCATCACGCCGGTCCAGCATTTTGATGAAACAGAATTCCAGTCAATGCCGATTCAGAAAGAAAGAACGTTTGATAATTTCGTTGTCGGTGACTGTAACCGGGAAAGCCAGGCTGCCGCACTTGCCTGTGCCATCAACCCCGGTAAATTCTTTAATCCGCTCTTTATCTACGGTAATTCCGGACTTGGCAAGACACACTTGCTGATGGCAATCGCCAATTATGTCCTCAAGGAAGATCCGACCAAGAAAGTGTATTATACCGAATCACTGAAATTTGTTGAAAACGTCGTCAATGCGATCCATGAAGGCAAAATTGATGCTTTCAAGCAATATCTGTATTCCATCGACCTGTTCCTGGTAGATGACATCCAGTTCCTTGCCGGTAAGGAAAAATCCCATGAGATCTTCTTTACCATTTACAACGAACTGGTCAACAACCGCAAACAGATCTGTATTGCTTCAGACCGGCAGCCTAAGGAAATCAAAGGCCTGGAAGACCGTCTGATCAGCCGTTTTTCCAGCGGACTGTCCGTCGGTATCGATTCACCGGAATTTGAAACATCCATGGCGATCCTGAAAATGAAGATCAAACAGAACAGCTACGGCATGGATGACGTCGAACCGGAAGCTCTTGCTTATATTGCCAGTAACTTCTCCGGCAATGTCAGAGATCTGGAAGGTGCCTGGAACCGTGTGCTGTTCTATGCCATCCAGTTCCAGCATGACGGCGGTGTCATTCAGTTCCAGACCGTCATGAACGCTCTGAAAAATCAGGCTGTCGTTTCGGATAAGACTGGTTTGTCCCCGAAGAAGATCATCAAGACCGTCGCTGATTATTACGGACTGACCAGACAGCAGATCACTTCCAAGACGAGAACCAAGAATATTGCCAATGCCAGACATATTTCCATCTATCTGTGCCGCAAGCTTCTCGATCTGCCCTATATCAAGATCGGTGATGAATTCGGCGGCCGTGATCATTCCACAATTATCAGTGCCTGTACCAAGGTGGAAAACCAGATTCAGAAAGACAAGGTCTTCGCCACAGCTGTGGAAGAAATCGAGAAACAGATCATCATCTGATTCTCCACATTTTTCTCCACTTCAGAATAACAGTCCAAAATGCTAAAATAAGCAGGTGAATAAAGGGAATACACAGGTTTTCCACATTATCCACAGTCTTAATAACAATAATACTTAAAAATACTTAATACATATACGGGAGGCTTTCAGCTATGAATTTCACAGTATCCAAAACAGAACTGAGCAACGCACTGCAGAATGTCAGTCATGCGATTTCATCCAATTCTCCGCAGCCGTCATTACGAGGCATCAAGATCGACGCTTACAATGACATGCTGCAGATGACCGGCAGTGATGCGGATGTTTCCATCTTCTATACAATGAAGAAAGATGAAAAGAACAATCTCAATATTGTGGAAGAAGGATCGATTCTTGTCGAATCACGTTATCTGAACGAAATCGTAAAGAAAATTGACGCGGATACGATTCATGTTGAAATCATTGACGGCGCCCTGACAAGATTCTCCGGCAGTCTCGCCCAGTTCAAGATCAACGGCATGCGTCCCGACGATTATCCGGCAATTGATTTCACCAAACCGGCATCTTCCATCAAAATCAACGCGGCTGATCTGAATCTCATTATCGATCAGACAGTGTTCGCAACTTCCGCCAAGGAAACACGTCCGGTCCTGACCGGTGTCAACATCAAGATGGCTGATCATAACCTCGTCTTCACCGCCACCGATTCCTACCGTCTGGCCAAAAAGACCATTCCGTTCGATTCAGAAGAAACATTCAACGTCACGATTCCTGCCAAGAGCCTCAACGAAGTCAGAACAACGATGCTCGGCAATGACAAGGAAGAAATCGAAATTGCTGTAAGTGATAAGAAAGCCCAGTTTATTTCCGACAATATGATCCTGCAGACAAGACTGCTGGACGGCAGTTATCCGGAAACAGACAGACTGATTCCGAAGGAATTCAGTTATGCCCTGCGGATCAACCGGTACGATCTGATCAGAGCCATCGACAGAACATCCTTCATCAAGAATGAAAACATGACGATCAACCGCCTGCAGCTTTCCGCTGACGAAGTGATCATTACCAATAAGAACCAGGAAATCGGTGAATCACAAGAAAGCCTGGCAGCTGTCTTCGAAGGCGAACCGCTTGATATCAGTTTCGCCGGCAATTATGTCATGGACGCAGCCAAAGCCCTGAAGGGTGAAAACATTCTCATCAGCTTCACCGGTGACATGAAACCGTTCATTCTCAGCAACCCGGATGACGACAGTGTGATCCAGCTGGTACTGCCGGTCAGAACCTATAATTAAGCGGTAAAAAGAGGCCCGTTTCAGTGATTCTGAAAAGGCTGAAAAAAAACAATATAAAAAGTTTAAAAAATGGCTTGTTTAAGCCATTTTTTGATGGTCTGAAAAGTTGAGAAAAACGCTCTTTTATAATATAATAAGGAAGACGTTTAACCGGTTTGAAACAGGGAGTTTTTTTATGAGTACTGAAACGAAAAACTACATCACTCTGCAGCAGTTTCTGAAGCTGAAAGATATCATCGCATCCGGCGGTGAGGCGAAATTTTTTCTGGCTGAGAATGACGTCAGAGTCAACGGTGAAACGGAGAAAAGAAGAGGCAGAAAACTGTATCCCGGTGATGTCGTGACGGTCAAAGGAAGAAAGTTTGAGATTTCTGAATGATCATCGAGACATTGCGGCTGCGCAATTTTCGGAATTATGAAAATCTGTCTGTTTCCTTTGATCCGAAACTGAATGTCATAACCGGAAAAAATGCCCAGGGAAAAACAAATCTGCTGGAAAGCATCGTATATCTTTCCCTGACCAGATCACACCGTATTCTCAATGAAAAGAAGCTGATCCGTGAAAATATGCCGTTTGCCGAGATCAGATGTACCTTTTCCGATAAAGATGAACGGAAAGAACTGGGCGCAGTCATTCATCCGCAGGGAAAAACGCTGATCGTCAACCGCTATCCGGTGAAGAAATCAAGTGATTTCATCGGTCTGCTTAACGTCGTGATCTTCTCACCGGACGATCTGTATCTCTTCAATGACATGCCGCGGGAAAGAAGAAAAGTGATGAATCAGGAAATCACCAAGATTTCTCCGAAATATCTGCTTTCCCTGAACCGCTATCAGAACTTTCTGAAGGAAAGAAACAGTCTTCTGAAGAACAACCGGGTGGATGAAACCTATCTGGATATTCTCGATGAGCAGATGATCCAGGAAGAACTGATGATCATTGCCATGCGCCGGAATTTCGTGCAAAAGATCAATCATCAGATCACTGATCTGTACCGTGAACTGTCAGAAGATGACATCGAAGTGAAGATTCAGTATAAATGCTGCATCGATGAAGCGGAATGCACACCGGAGAATCTGCAGAACATGTATCAGAACTGCCGTAACAGGGATCTGGAAAACCATGTTTCGACAGCCGGCATTCACCGGGAAGACATCATCTTCCGCATCAATGACAAAGAACTGACCCAGATGGCCAGCCAGGGTCAGAAAAGAATGGTCATGCTGGCGTTCAAAATGGCATTGCTTGGCTATATCAGATCCGAGACAGGCAAAAGTCCGGTATTGCTGATGGACGACGTTCTGTCGGAACTGGATCTGAGCAGGCAGAAGAAACTGCTGGAGATGGTAACTGATTCCTGTCAGTGCCTGATCACGGCAACGGAAATTCCCGAACACATGAAACGTGTTCACTATAAAGAGTTTTATATCAATCAAGGCAGACTGGAAGTGCCCGGAGGTATTGAATGAGCGAAGATAAATTTATCAATGAAGAAATGGAATCATCTGCCGTTATCGGTGAAGAGATGGATATCAAAGTAACCCATAAGTATGATGATTCGGATATTCAGGTTCTGGATGGTCTGGAAGCTGTCAGAAAGCGTCCAGGTATGTATATTGCCTCCACCTCTTCAAAAGGTCTGCACCATCTGGTATGGGAAATCGTGGACAACGGTATCGATGAAGCAATGGCCGGCTATGCGACAACTGTTACAGTGAAAGTCGATAAAGACAATATCATCACCGTAACGGACGACGGCCGTGGTATGCCGACCGGAACCAATGAAAAAACCGGTAAATCCACCATTGAAACGATTTTTACAGTTCTGCATGCCGGCGGTAAGTTCGGCGGCGGTGCCTATAAAGTATCCGGCGGTCTGCATGGTGTCGGTGCGTCGGTAGTAAATGCCCTTTCCGAATGGATGGAAGTCACTGTCTACAACAACGGTGAAGAATGCTTCATCCGTTTTGAAAACGGCGGTCATCCGGTTGCCCCGCTGAAAGTAGTCGGTCCCTGCCCATCGGACAAGCATGGTACGACTGTCCGTTTCAAGGCAGATCCGACGATCTTTACGGAAACGACGATCTATGATCATGAAACGCTGCGTGACCGTCTGCGTCAGCTGGCCTTCCTGAATAAAGGAATCCGCCTGATCTTTGATGATGAAAGACAGGAAGATGAGCATAAGAAACATTATGAATTCATGTTTGAAGGCGGTTTGAGGGAATATGTGAAGTTCCTGAATAAAAACAAGACTGCTATCCTGGATACGGTCATTTACAGTGAAGGATATGAAAACGGTGTCCAGGTGGAAATCGCCTGCCAGTACAACGACGGATATAATCCGAATGTCTATACTTTCTGCAACAACATCAACACCGTTGAAGGAGGCACCCATGAGGAAGGTTTCCGCATGGCTCTGAACCGTATTATCAACCGTTATGCCAGAAAGAATAACTTCCTAAAGGAAAAGGATGAGAACCTGACCAGTGATGACTGCAAGGAAGGCATTACCGCGGTCATCAGTGTCAAGCATCAGGATCCGCAGTATGAAGGACAGACCAAAACAAAACTTGGCAACAGCGAAGTCAGAAAGATCGTTTCCGATATTTTCGGCACACAGCTGGAAAGATTCCTGATGGAAAACCCGGATCAGGCCAAAATCATCATGGAGAAGGTCGTTCTGGCCTCTCAGGCGCGCATGGCGGCAAAAAAGGCACGAGAGTCCACCCGACGCAAAAACTCGCTGGAAATCAGCTCTCTGCCCGGCAAACTGTCTGACTGTTCTTCCAAAGACGCAAGCATCTGCGAAATCTATATCGTCGAGGGTGACTCCGCCGGCGGTTCCGCCAAGAACGGACGTGATTCGCATTATCAGGCAATTCTTCCTCTTCGCGGCAAGATCCTGAATGTTGAAAAAGCAAGACAGCACAGAGTATTTGAAAATGCCGAGATTCGTTCCATGATTACCGCCTTCGGATGCGGTGTCCTGGACGAAGTTGATACATCCAAACTCCGTTACAACAAGATCGTCATCATGACCGATGCCGATGTCGACGGATCGCATATCAGAATCCTGCTCCTCACCTTCTTCTACAGATATCTCAGACCAATCGTCGAACAGGGTCATGTCTATATCGCCCAGCCGCCTCTGTATAAACTGCAGAAAGGTAACACGGTCAGATATGCCTATACGGAACAGATGGCGACGAGAATCAGAGAAGAACTCGGCGACCGTATTTCCGTTCAGAGATACAAAGGTCTTGGTGAAATGGATGCCGAACAGCTCTGGGAGACAACTATGGATCCGAAGAACAGAACACTGATCAGAGTTACCATCGATGATGCGGAAAAAGCAGATGAATATTTCAATATCATGATGGGTGAAGAAGTTGAACCGCGTAAGAACTTCATTGTTGAAAACGCTGGTTATGCGAAGCTTGATGTCTGAGAAAGGAGGAGCGAAAAATGGGTTTAGATGATTTTATGGAATTTGATGAATCAAAATTTGATCCGGGTCATATTACTGAAACAAATCTGACCGATGAAATGAAGACTGATTTCATCGATTACTCCATGTCGGTAATTGTTGCCAGAGCTCTTCCGGATGTCAGAGACGGTCTGAAACCGGTACAGAGAAGAATTCTCTATGCAATGCACGAAATGAACAACGGTCCTGACAAGCCGCATCGTAAATGCGCGCGTATTGTCGGTGATACGATGGGTAAATATCATCCGCACGGTGACAGTTCCATCTACGGTGCCCTGGTATATATGGCACAGTCATGGAATATGCGTGAAACACTGGTAGACGGCCACGGCAACTTCGGTTCCATGGACGGTGACGGTGCCGCAGCCATGCGTTATACCGAAGCCCGTATGTCCAAGATCGCTGTTGAAATGCTGAGAGATCTCGACAAGGAAACAGTCGACATGGATCCAAACTATGACAACGAGGAACTGGAACCGACTGTTCTGCCGGCCCGTTTCCCGAATCTGATCGTCAATGGTTCGACCGGTATCGCTGTCGGTATGGCCACCAATGTCGCACCGCACAATCTCGGTGAAACGATCGATGGTGTCATTGCCCTGATGAACAATCCGGAAATGACAACGACAGAACTGATGGAATATATCAAAGGCCCTGACTTCCCTACCGGCGGTTATATTCTTGGCCGTTCCGGTATCCGTCAGGCATTTGAAACCGGCCGCGGATCCGTCATTATGAGAGCCAAGACCAATATTGAGGATATGCCGAACGGCAAGAAACGTATTGTCGTTTATGAAATCCCATATATGGTCAATAAAGCCAGTATGGTTGAGCGTATTGCGTCATTAGCCAGAGATAAGGTCATTGAAGGAATTACCGATCTGCGCGATGAATCCAGCAACATGAACGGCATTCGTGTCGTTATGGAACTGCGTAAGGACGTGCAGCCGGAAGTAATTCTCAATCAGCTGTATAAACTGACACCGCTGCAGTCCAATTTCGGTGTGAACAACGTCGTTCTGTTCAATGGTATCCCCCGCCAGGCCAGCATGATTGACATGCTGAAAGGATATCTGGCCCATCAGGAAGATGTCATTGTCAGAAGAACAAGATATGATCTGAAAAAAGCGGAAGACAGAGCCCACATTCTGGAAGGCTTGAGAATCGCTGTTGATAATCTTGATGCGATCATTCACACGATCAGAGATTCCCGTGATGCAGCAGAAGCCATGCCGCGGCTGATGGAAGGATTCGGACTGGATGAAATTCAGGCCAAAGCGATCCTTGATATGCAGTTCAGAAGACTGACAGGTCTGGAACGTCAGAAGATTGAAAATGAATATCAGGATCTTCTGTTCAAGATTTCCGATTATAAAGATATTCTCGCAAATCACAGCCGCGTTCTGGATATTATCCGTGATGAGCTGCTTGCCATTAAGGATAAGTTCAACAATCCGCGTCGTTCTGAGATCATAGACGCCCCTGCCGATATGGAAGACGAAGATCTGATCCCGGTTGAGAAGATCATCATCAGCCTTTCCGTAAATGGTTATATCAAGCGTATGACAACGGATAACTATCATGTGCAGAACCGCGGCGGCAAAGGTATCAAGGGTATGGAACTGAATAAAGACGATGCGATCGATCAGTTCATTTCCATGTCCACCCACGATTTCCTGCTGGTATTTACCGACACCGGTCGTGTCTTCCGTATGAAGGGTTATAATGTTCCGGAATTCAGCCGCACCAGCAAAGGTATTCCGGTTGTCAATCTGCTGCAGATGAACCGGACAGAGAAAGTCAGAGCTCTGGTTCCGTATACAGAAGATGAAAACATTCATTACCTCTTCTTCGCCACCAAGAAAGGTGTTGTAAAGAGAACGGAAATCGCTGAATTCTACAACATCAACCGCAATGGTAAGATTGCCATCAAGCTCTCAGAAGACGATGAACTGGCATTTGTCAAAGGAACGACCGGTAACAATGAAATTATCATTGCCGGATCCAACGGCAAAGCTGTCAGATTCAGAGAAGATTACATCCGTCCGCTGGGCCGTACAGCCAGAGGTGTCAAAGGCTTCAATGTTGACGGCGGCAGCGTCATCGGTATGGCAACAGATTCTGAAGGACAGTATATTCTGACGATTACCGAAAACGGCTATGGTAAGAAGTCACCTCTTGATGATTACCGTATGACTTCCCGTGGTGCCAAGGGTGTCAAGACAGTCAATGTCACACTCAAGACAGGTCAGCTTGTATGCATGAAAGCCGTCAACGGTGACGAAGACTGCATGATTATGACAGACTCCGGTATTGTCATCAGAATCACACTGAAACAGGTATCTGTTTATAATCGTTCTGCTCAGGGTGTTAAGGTCATCAATGTCAAAGATGATCAGAAGGTATCCACGGTAGCTATCCTGGAACCGGAAGAAGAAGACCTTGAGGAAGTAATAACAGAAGAGCCGGAAAACAATAACTAAAGCAGAAAAGACAGATTTGTTTATATGAATCTGTCTTTTTAGTAAAATAGTTGAATGTATCTACGATTATAGTCTTGTAAGTTTTATTTGTAATTATGAAAGTATTGATAATTCCAATTTTTGTTATGCGAAAAAATCATCAGCATCATTGGTGATTGCTTTATATATTCAGAGTGTTCAGATATTCGATTGGTTGATTATTTGGCTGTGCTCTTCTTTGCGGCAGGCTTCTTCTCTGCTGTTTTCTTTTCAGCAGTTTTCTTCGCAGCCTTTTTGGCAGCCTTCTTTTCTTCTGCTTCCATATCAGCTTTGATCAGAGAAGTAAGATAAGCTTTAACAAATTCTTTCTTTTCAAGCCATTCGATTATTTCTGTTTCAGTTTTGTTGTTGAAACGCACTGAAAAAGAACGATAGTTGTTGCGATTATAAGTGTTGTTATACTCCAGTTTCTTTTTGTATTGACTCTTTTTTGTCATTAGATGTTTCTCATTTCTAATAATTGTAAATTTCCACTAATTATTTTATCACCTTTGTCTATTATTGACAAATCATTTTTACGACGATTATAATTTTCATAACGCGATGATAGGGAAAAGTAAGCAAATACTGTAAAAAAACAGAAAACCGGTGGTTGATGGAAACCGGTACAGTTATGACTGAATCCGCCCTGGAGTGAAACTAATCATTTCCGGCTGTGTCCGTTATCCACAGATCAAAGAGGTATAAATTGTTTCACGGGAAACAATTTTTATACAAAAAGGGTGGCACCGCGACTGTTCTCGTCCCTTTGTCGGGGCGTTTTTTATTTGGAGGGGAAAATGATAGACATTAAATTGATCCGTGAGAATCCTGAAGTTGTAAAAGAAAATATCAAAAAGAAGTTCCAGGATGAAAAACTCGTACTTGTTGATGAAGTTGCTGATATGGATAAGCAGTATCGTGCTGCCAAAACTGAAGGTGATGGACTCAGAGCTGATCGTAACCGTCTTTCCAAAGAAATCGGCGGCCTGATGAAGCAGGGAAAAAGGGATGAAGCAGAAGTTGTCAAACAGAAGGTAAAAGAAATCGGACAGAGACTGGAAGATCTTGAAGCTCTTGAAGAAAAACTTGAAGGCGAAATAAAGGACAGAATGATGATCATTCCGAATATCATCGATCCGTCTGTTCCGATTGGTAAAGATGATTCCGAGAATGTGGAAATTGAAAAATATGGTGAACCTTTCGTTCCTGAATATGAGATTCCATATCATACAGATATCATCGAGAGAGTTGCCGGTATTGATCTGGATAGCGCCGGCCGTACATCAGGAAATGGTTTCTATTATCTGAAAGGTGATATTGCCAGACTGCACTCTTCCATTCTTTCCTATGCACGTGATTTCATGATCAACCGCGGCTTTGAATACTTCATTCCGCCATTTATGATCCATGGCAGTGTTGTAAATGGTGTTATGAGCTTCGCAGAAATGCAGAATATGATGTATAAGATCGAAGGCGAAGACCTGTATCTGATCGGAACATCCGAACATTCCATGATCGGACGTTTCATGGGACAGATCCTGAAAAAAGAAGATCTTCCATATACATTAACCAGCTACAGCCCCTGCTTCCGTAAAGAAGTTGGTGCTCATGGTATTGAAGAAAGAGGTCTTTACCGTGTACATCAGTTTGAAAAGCAGGAAATGGTAGTTGTATGCGAACCGGAAGATTCTCCATACTGGTATGATCAGTTATGGAAGAACAGTGTAGATTTCTTCCGTTCTCTGGATATTCCGGTCAGAACACTGGAATGCTGTTCCGGTGATCTGGCTGATCTGAAAGTCAAGAGCTGCGACGTCGAAGCGTGGTCACCACGTCAGAAGAAGTATTTCGAAGTCGGAAGCTGCAGTAACCTCGGTGATGCCCAGGCAAGAAGACTTGGTATCCGTATCAAGGGTGAAAACGGTAATTACTTCGCACATACACTGAATAACACAGTAGTTGCACCGCCGCGCATGCTGATTGCTTTCCTGGAAAATAACCTGAATGAAGACGGATCCATCCGTATTCCGGAACCTCTCCGTCCGTATATGGGCGGTCAGGAAGTAATTACAGCCCCGGAAAAGAAAAAATCGTTCTAAATCTTATAAAATACAGAACTGTTTCACACAGATCTGTATTTTTTTGTTTCACGTGAAACAAAAACAATCCCAGAGAGTGAGTTGTATGCTAAATAACTTTCGGTTATAATACCAATGGCACAGCACTCATGGATAGAACCTGGTCAGGACCGGAAGGTAGCAGCCATACAACCCTCTGTCTGCGTGTGCCACTTTTATTTTATGGAAAAGAATGCTGAATACTTTATGAGGAAGGCCTTAAGAGAAGCAGAAAAGGCCAGAGATATGGATGAAGTCCCGGTTGGATGTGTAATTGTCAAAGACGGGAAGATTGTTTCACGTGCACATAACCTACGGGAAAAGAATCAGGCTGCGACAGCTCATGCGGAATTACTGGCGATACAGAAAGCTAATAAAAAGCTGAATACATGGTGTTTGAATGAATGTGACCTGTATGTGACACTGGAACCCTGTATGATGTGTACCGGCGCAATTGAAAATGCCAGAATACATGCTCTTTATTATGGTACGAGCGATGAAAAGGCCGGAACTGTCGATTCTTTGATCCAGATCAAGACCCTTCCGCATCTGCGTGCTTATCCAAAAGAGATACACAGCGGCATTCTGAAAGAGGAATGTGCGGCTATTTTGTCAGAATTTTTCAGAAATAAGAGAAAGATCCAGAAAAACAAGTTTAAAAAGGGCTAAACCATTGATTTACCTGCATTGGAATGCAGGTTTTTTGTTATAATGTTTAAATCAGGAGATTAAAGAATGGCAAAGATTGCGTTGTATCAGAAATACAGATCTGCCACATTTGAAGAAGTCGTAGGACAGGAATATATTGTCAGATCAATCAAAAATGCAGTTCAGAACCATAAGGTAGGACATGCATATTTATTTTGCGGTCCACGTGGAACAGGAAAAACAACCATGGCCCGTCTCCTGGCTAAGGCTGTGAACTGTGAAAACCCGGAAAAAGCTCCCTGCGGAGTATGTGATAACTGTGTAGCTGCAAATAACGGCACACATCCGGATATTATTGAAATCAATGCCGCAAACGAGACACACGTGGAAGACATCAGAGACCTGATTGAACGTTCACGTTTGGCTCCGATGCAGGGAAAACATAAAATCTATATTATTGACGAAGTCCATCAGTTATCCAGCGCTGCTTCATCGGCATTGCTGAAAACACTGGAGGAACCTCCGGAAAACGTAATTTTCATTCTGGCAACGACTGATCCGCAGAAATTACTGCCGACGATCATCTCTCGCTGCCAGAGATATGATTTTACGAAGGTCAGAAAGGACCAGATTCGTGATCATCTGCTGAATATTGCTCAGAAAGAAGATATTCTGCTGGAATTTGAAGCAGCTGAACTGATTGCTGTACTGGCTGAAGGCGGTATGCGAGATGCTTTAAGCATTATGGATCAGTGTGCGTCCTATACAGGTGATCAGATCACTGTTGAAGCGATTGACAGAATTTATGGCCTGACAACGACAGCGGAGAAGAAAGAACTGATTAAAGATATCCTTTCCTGTAATCTGGAAAGTATTCTCAACAGGATACGTCAGTATGAGCAGCGCGGTATTGATCTGCAGAGATTCACAGATGGTCTTCTGGATGCTGTAAAAGATACGGTAGTATATGCAAATACGCATAAAACCGCATTATTAAAGGTATTAACAAGAGAAGAAGCTGAAGAAATCGGCAGTCTGGCTGACAGTAAAACATGCATGCATATTGCGGATGAACTGATCAGTGCGAAGGAAAGATTCCGCTTTGCCCAGTCAATGACGACCGTGTTTGAAGTGGTCTGTCTGAAACTGGCAACCGAATATGGAAAAGCGGATAACACAGTACAGAGTGTGAAGGTACAGACACCGGTAATTCAGCCGCAGCCGGCAAAAGAAGTAAAGCCGGTCATTGAACCACAGCAGGTACAGGAAATTCCATCCCGTGAAATGCCGGAACCGGAACCAATTCCTTTATTAATAGAAGAGGAAGCACCACTCCCGGAAACAGAACCGGTGAAAGCCCCTGTTGTTGTGAAAGAAGTGCCGGAAAGCAAACCGGAATCCAGTGAAATCTCATTCAATCTGCTGGAATTGCTGGTACAGTGCCGCAAGGATGAGAAAAAAATGGATGAAGAGGCGTTTGATCATGTCTACTCAATGATGGATCTGATCAGCCGTAAATATACAAGTTTACTGCAGGATACGAAGATCGGCGCATCTGGTAAGGACTGTCTGATTCTGATCTGTCGGAATGAACCTGTGGCACAGCGGATCAATGACCGCAAAATGAATGAAGAAATCTACCGTTTCCTAAAGAAACGATTGGAACTCGACAAAATGGTATTTGCCGTCACGGAACAGCAGTTCAAAGACGCTTCCCGACAGTTCCGCACGCTGATGCACAGCAATCAGCTGCCGGAAGCCTGTCATATTGAGCGTTACAGTGATGCAGTAAAGAAGGAAGCAACCCCAGAAGATAAGATCAAAGAGCTCTTCGGAGCGGAAAATGTGGAAATCATATAGGAGAGATGAATATGGATCTGACGAAATTGATGGAACAGGCTAAGAAAATGCAGCAGGATCTGGCCGATATGGAAAATGAACTCAACGAAACCGTCTATGAAGGCGCATCGCAGGGTGTCATCGTAAAGGTCAACGGCAAATGTGAAATGCAGGAAATTGTCATTCCGGAAGAAATGATGAATCCGGATGACAGAGAAATGCTGCAGGATCTGATTCTGATTGCCCAGAATGACGCTGTCGGCAAAGCTGCCGCAGATAAAGAAGAAAAGCTCGGTGCTGCTACTGCCGGCCTGAAACTGCCGGGGATGTAAGGCATGTATCCAAAAAGCCTTCAGGAACTGATTGAACGTTTCCGTCTGCTGCCGGGAGTCGGTGAAAAAACAGCTGAACGTTATGCATTGGCTGTCACCGAGATGGAAGATCTCGATGCCCGGGAATTTGCGACAGCTCTGGTGAATGTCAAAGAAAAACTGACCAGATGCCGGATCTGCGGAAATCTGTCAGAATCGGAAGAATGTGATATCTGTTCTGATAACACCAGAAACAAGAAACTGATATTTGTTGTACAGTCTGCCAAAGACGTACTGGCTATGGAAAAGACCAATGAATTCAATGGTGTTTACCATGTGCTGAACGGTCTAATTTCCTCTTCGCGGGGAATGATGCCGGAAGACCTGAATATTGATGCGCTGCTGAAGCGGGCCAAAGACGCTGAAGAAGTCATACTCGCTACCAGCACAACAATGGATGGTGAAACAACCGCTATGTATTTAAGCAAACTGCTGCGGGAACAGTGTCCGGACGTACTGGTTACCCGCATTGCCCACGGCCTTCCTTCCGGAGGCATGCTGGACTATGCGGATGAAATCACATTGGCACACGCCCTGACGGACCGCCGCCGCATGGGATAATTAACAGGAGGATGGATAGACATGAACAATGATTTAAAGATCGCACAGGCAGCCGTTCTGGAAGATATGAAGACGATTGCCGCAAAAGCAGGAATTGATGAGAAATACCTTGAGCCTTATGGAAACGACAAGGCGAAATTATCGAACGAACTGAAAGAAACGGTCAAAGACAATCCGGATGGAAAACTGATTCTCGTAACAGCCATCAACCCGACCAAAGCAGGTGAAGGAAAATCAACGACGACGATCGGTCTTGCCGATGGTCTTGCCAAAGCCGGAAAGAACGTCATGGCATGTCTCAGAGAGCCATCCCTTGGTCCGGTCTTCGGATTAAAAGGCGGTGCGACAGGCGGCGGTTATGCCCAGGTCGTTCCGATGGAAGCAATCAACCTGCATTTCACAGGTGATATGCATGCCATCACAACAGCCAACAACCTTATCGCAGCGGTTCTGGACAACTCCATTTTCCAGGGCAATCCGCTGAACATCGATCCGAATAAAGTTGTCTGGAAGAGATGCATGGACATGAACGACCGTACACTGCGTGACATTACAATCGGTCAGAAGAAAAAGTCCAACGGTGTGGAAAGAGAAGATCACTTCGTCATTACCGTAGCTACGGAAGTTATGGCGATCCTCTGCCTCTCCAAAGACCTGAAGGACTTTGAAGAACGTATCTCGAGATGTGTTGTTGCCTACACATATGACGATCAGCCGGTCACTGTTAAGGACATCGGTGCTGCCGGTGCCGCAACCGTTGTAATGAAAGAAGCAATCAAGCCGAACCTTGTTCAGACTCTGGAACATACACCGGTTCTTGTCCATGGCGGACCATTCGCCAATATCGCCCATGGCTGCAACTCTGTCGCAGCGACAACACTGGCTCTGAAACTGGCTGATTACGTTGTTACGGAAGCCGGCTTCGGTGCTGATCTGGGTGCTGAAAAGTTCCTTGATATCAAGTGCCGCAGTGCTGCTCTGAAACCGAGCGCTGTCGTTATCGTAGCGACCGTCCGTGCTCTGAAGATGCATGGCGGTGTTGAACAGGCTGATCTGGATACCGAGAATATCGAAGCATTGCTGAAGGGTACAGAAAACCTGGCCAAGCATATTGAATCCGTCAAGGCATTCCGTCTGCCGTATGTCGTGGCAGTCAACAAGTTCGCCAAGGATACACCGGCTGAAGTCAAAGCTCTGCTTGACTGGTGCCATGAAAACGGCCACCCGGTTGCTGAAGCTGACGGCTGGGCAAGAGGCGGCGACGGTATGCAGGAACTGGCTGCTGAAGTGATCCGTCTGACCGAGCAGGACAATGACTTCACATTCCTTTACGATACCGATGAATCGATCGAAGCCAAGATCGAAAAGATTTCCAAGACTGTTTACGGTGCCGACGGTGTTGAATACAGTGACCTGGCAAAGGAAAAGATTGCCGACTTTGTGAAGAACGGCTGGGATAAACTGCCGGTATGTATGGCCAAGACACCGCTGTCACTGACTGACGACGACAAGCTCAAAGGCAGACCGCGCGGCTTTATGATCCATGTCAAGGACATCAGCATTTCTGCCGGTGCCGGCTTCGTTGTCGCATATACAGGCAATATTCTGACTATGCCGGGTCTGCCGAAGGTTCCGGCTGCCATCAACATGGGTGTTGACGAAAACGGCGACACCTATGGTCTGTTCTGATTAATTGAATAAAAGGATGACCGATGAGTTCGATAGCATATGTAACGGATGAAAAAATGCTGGAGTATCACCGTCTCTGCAGAAACAAGGATATTCTGTTCTGGCGTCTTTCCAGCCGCAAAAAGTTCACAGACTTCCGCAAGGGAGACCTGCTGTTCTTTTTTGCGCGTCCGCCGCATACCCGCCGCAAAGGACTCATCGGTTATGCCCATTTTGATTCGGTAAAACGGCTTTCCCTGCGGCAGATGTGGGAACAGTACGGCACCTCGACCGGCTATGATTCCCGCGATCTGCTCAGTGAAGCGATTGCCAAGGCTGCCAAAGGCACGATTCCTAAGCAGATGAGCTGTCTCTATCTGAAGGACGTCGTGTTCTTCGTCAGTCCGATCTATCCGGAGGAAATCGGTATTGAAATACCGAAAAATCTGGAAAGTTACTGCTATCTTGACCGTAACAATCCGAAGATCACAGTGAGTATCCTGAATCTGGCGGAGACCCGCGGCATCGATCTCTGGAGCGCGGCTGACAATACCGAACCGGAAGTCATCTTCGCACGTGACGAGATCCGTCATAAGTTCGCCGTCATGCACAAGGAAATCGGCAAAGAGTCGGGCAGTGAGAAAGAACGCAACAACTGCAGCCGGCTGGCCAGAAACAGAACGGAGGATCCGGAGTGGGAAATGATCCGGGGATCCCGCACCGACTGTCTGAAAGTGGAAAATGATACCGTATGGATCGCCATGCCGTATGCCGTGCAGGCCAACGACAAGGATCTCAGGATCCGTGAGCTGTTCGGCAGGATGACGATGTACCGGTTATTATCCGGACAGTATCAGGTTGGCAAAAAGATCCGTTTTGAACTGCTGGGAGATCATATTCCGGCATATATAACAGAAATGGTGGAACAGCTGAATCATGAGTGATTTTGATATTATTGTCATCGGCGGCGGCCATGCAGGAATCGAAGCTGCGTTGGCCGCTTCTCGTTTGCATAAAAAAACATGTCTGCTGACCCTGAGCATTGAAAATATCGGTAAAATGCCCTGCAACCCCTCGGTTGGCGGTCCGGCCAAAGGCATCGTCGTCCGGGAAATTGACGCCCTGGGCGGTCAGATGCCAATTACGGCTGACCGTACAGCATTGCAGTTCAAGATGCTGAACAGTGCCAAAGGGCCGGGTGTGAGGGCTTTGCGCGTGCAGTCAGACAAGATCGCCTATAGCCGTGACATGCAGAACGTCTGTCTGCATCAGGAAAACCTGACGGTCATGGAAGCGATGGCGACGGAACTGGTATGTGAGAATCAGAAGGTCAGAGGCGTCAGACTGAGGGACGGATCTTTTATTTCCTCGGAAATAATCATTCTGACAACCGGTACATATATGGCCGGTGTCAATATGATTTCCGACGAGGTAAAGAAGGGCGGTCCTGATCTGGAAGAAACGACGGAAGACCTTTCCGCTTCTTTGCGGCAGAACGGACTCAGAACATTCCGTCTGAAGACCGGCACGCCGCCGCGCGTTCTGACCAGGTCAATTGATTTCTCCAAAACGAAACTGGAACTGGGAACCGATGCGTTCCTCCGATTCTCATCGCTGACAAAATCGATCCGGCCGTTTGATCAGCAGGTACCGTGCTATATGACATATACAACACCGGAGACCCATGAAATCATCATGGCCAACCTGAATAAATCTTCAATGTATTCAGGTGTAGTCAAAGGCGTCGGTCCGCGCTATTGTCCTTCGATCGAAGACAAACTGGTGCGCTTTTCCGACAAACCGCGCCATCTGCTGTTCCTTGAACCGGAATCGCTGTCCATGGACACGACGTATGTACAGGGCTTCTCAACTTCATTGCCGAGAGACGTGCAGGAAAGAATGACGCACAGCCTGCCGGGCTTTGAAAACTGCATTATCAAAAAGTACGCATACGCAATCGAATATGATGCGATCGATCCGATTCAGATGAAACCTTCGTTTGAATCCAAGATCATTGAGAACCTGTTTACCGCCGGGCAGGTCAACGGAACCTCCGGTTATGAAGAAGCAGCCGGTCAGGGTATCATGGCCGGAATCAACGCCTGCCTGAAACTGGATGGAAAAGCTCCGGTCGTCTTTGGCAGGGATGAAGCATATATCGGTGTGCTGGTCGATGATCTGACAACAAAAGGCACCCTGGAACCATACCGTCTTCTGACCTCACGGGCGGAATTCCGTCTGCTGCTGAGACATGACAATGCGGAAGAACGTCTGCTGGAAACCGGCTATCAGGTCGGTCTGATCTCTCCGGAAAGAAGAGAACAGTATCTGCAGAAAATGGCAGCTGTGCAGGAATTGAAAGAGAAACTGCGCGATACGGTCTACAGTCTGGACGATCCGGATGTGGTTGCCTATCTTGAACCAAAAGGCTACAGCATTGGTGAACACCGCGGTGTCAATGGTGCCGAACTGCTGAAGCGGCCGAATATCCACGCCGTTGAACTGCTGGCTCTGGCTGGCGAAGTAGCAGACAGCGAACTGGCTGAGAAATGCGAAATCGATATCAAGTATGAAGGCTATATCAACAAGGCCAGAAGAGAAGCACAGCGCCTGAAGGGAATGGAGAACATTCCGCTCGGTACTGACTTCAACTATGACGAAGTAGACAATCTTTCTCTGGAAGGAAGACAGAAGCTGATGAAATACCAGCCGGCAACGATCGGCCAGGCGTCCCGCATCTCCGGTGTCAACCCGGCAGACATTGCCGTACTGGCAATTGCCATCAAACAGGGAAAGGGCAGAAGAAAACCATCCTGAGTTACTGAATAGCCTATAAATAAAGGGTATTTCATAAATTTGTGGAAAAATATTATTTCCACAATATGATAAATTAAGGCACTGAAATGAGGAAAAAGAAGTTTTCCACAATCGAGGAGTTAAACAACGTAAATTGTGGATAACTCAATTTCCCACAAATTAGATATATCCACAGCCGGATGACGGTGATAAAATGATACACACGGAGGCTTTATGAATTTTACGCAGTTGCAGACAACCGCAAAAGATAACGGCATCATATTATCGGATGAATTGCTGGAACAGCTGCGTGCCTACATGGATCTGTTAATTGCCTGGAATGAGAAGTTCAACCTGACGGCCATCACTGAGCCGGAAGAGATTATCGCCAAGCATTTCTGGGACAGCATCATTCCGTTAACACTATATCCGGTGGAAGGAAAAATCGCTGATGTCGGCACCGGCGCTGGATTCCCTGGTCTGGTCTGGAAAATTGTCAGACCGGAGCTGTCTGTTTCACTGATCGAACCGACCGGCAAGAGATGTACATTCTTAAAGGAAACTGTCAATGTTCTGCATCTGCAGGGTGTGGAAATCTTCAATGTCCGTAGTGAGGAACATGTAAAAGACCGCCGGGAATACTACGACGTGGTAACTGCCCGGGCAGTTGCTAACCTCAGAGTGCTTTGTGAACTGTGTCTGCCGCTTGTGAAGACAGGCGGAAGCTTTATCGCCATGAAAGGTTCCCGCGGCAATGAAGAACTGCAGGAAGCAAGCAGTGCGATTCACACGCTGGGCGGCGGTAAACCGGAAAGTCATACTGTTTCACTGGCGGATGAAGAGCGGATCAATATTCTGATTCCGAAGGTATCCGCGACACCGCTGAAATATCCGCGCAATTACGGACAGATCAAAAAGAAGCCGTTATAAGATAAGGAGAATCAATGAATCTCAATATTCTTGACATATTTGACCGCAATGACACTGAGAAGATCGTCCGTGTTCCGATCGGTGATATCCACCCGTCCCGCTACCAGCCGCGTCTGCGTTTCGATGAGACAGCCCTTGCCGAACTGACAGAATCCATTCGGGAAAACGGACTGATTCAGCCGATCACCGTACGCAAGTCGGATAACGGTTATGAAATCATTGCCGGTGAACGTCGTTATAGGGCGTGTCTGAGAGCCGGGTATGACGAGATTCCGTGCTATGTCATGTCCCCGACCGAGGAACAGGCAGCACGGATGGCATTGGTGGAAAACGTGCAGAGAGAAAATCTCAGTGCGATCGAAGAAGCGAAAAGCTATGTGCAGATCATGCGCCAGGCCGGCATGACCCAGGAACAGGTAGCCAAGTCCATCGGCAAATCACAGTCAGCCGTGGCCAATAAGATCCGCCTGCTCAATCTGCCTGATGAAGTGCAGGAAGGCGTTGTCGCCGGCAAGATCACTGAACGGCATGCCAGAGCGCTGCTCAGTGTGCCGCAGGGTCAGATCAGACCGACCTACCGGCATATCGTCAAAGCCGGTCTGAATGTCAGGGAAAGCGAAGAGTACATCGCGGATCTGACAGCCGGTAAGATCAAACCGAAACCCAAAAAGAAGAAACATACAACCAGGGGCTTTACCCGCAATATGCAGATTGCCGTCAACTCCGTCAATCAATGTGTTCAGATGATCGAGAAGATGGGAGTGAAAGCGGTTCTGGAGATGGATGACAGCGATGACGAACTGCGGATGATCATCCGTCTGCCAAAATAAACGAGGATCAATACTATGGGAAAGATAATTGCAATCGCCAATCAGAAAGGCGGTGTCGGTAAGACAACAACATCAATGAATCTGGCAGCTGGTCTGTCATATGTGAATAAAAGGGTGCTGTTGGTGGATTTTGATCCCCAGGGCAATGCCACACATGGCATAGGTGCTAACAAGGTGGGCTATCACAAGACGGTGTATGACGTGCTGATGGGCACGGAATCCGTGGAGGACTGCAAAGTCACTTTGCAGATGCCGCCGCTCGATGTGCTTCCTTCGACAATTGACCTGTCCGGTGCGGATGTCGATATGGCATCGTATGAAATGGGCCGGGAAAAGCTGCTGAAGAACAAGCTCGACGCGGTCCGTGATCAGTATGACTACATCATCATTGACTGTCCTCCGGCCCTTGGTCTGCTCAATACCAACGCTCTGACAGCTGCCGATACCGTCATGATTCCGGTGCAGTGTGAATACTTTGCCCTGGAAGGTCTGACCCAGCTGCTCAGCACGATCCGTCTGGTACAGAAACTGTGGAATCCGAACCTTTCCATTGAAGGTGTTCTGCTGACGATGTTTGACGTCCGTACCAAACTGAGTGTCGAAGTCCAGCAGGAAGTTCGGAAATACTTCAAGGAAAAGGTTTACCGCTGCTATATTCCCCGTAACGTCAGGCTCTCTGAAGCACCGTCCCGGGAAGAATCCATTTTCGAATATGATACCCGCTCGGAAGGTGCCAAGGCATATGCCCAGCTGGTAAAGGAAGTCATCATGCAGAATGAAAGGCGGAGGAAGTAATGGCCGAGAAGAAGAATCGTTCCGGACTTGGCGGCAGAGGCCTGGATGCCATTTTCGGAACCAACGTGGAACAGTTCCTGGACGAGATCCAGAATAATAAGACAGAAGGCAGCGGCCGCCGGGAAGTACAGATCCCGATCCGCGAGATCCGTCCCAATCCCTACCAGCCGCGTAAGGAATTTGATCAGGCCGCATTGAACGAACTGGCAGATTCCATCCGCACCCATGGTATCTTCACACCGCTGCTGGTGCGCAAGAGCGTTCAGGGTTATGTACTGATCACCGGTGAAAGACGTTTAAGAGCGGCGGAAATCGCCGGTCTGACAGAAGTTCCGGCGATTGAAGTGGACTTCACGGACGAAGAGATGATGGAAATCGCCATCCTCGAAAATGTCCAGCGTGAAGACCTGAACCCGATCGAAGAAGCGACAGCTTATGAATCACTGGTCAAGAAGCTCGGCTACACCCAGGAAAAACTGGCTGAGCGGGTCGGCAAGAGCCGTGAATACTGCGCCAATATCATGCGTCTTCTGAAGCTTCCTTCTGAAGTTCAGAAACTGGTCGTGGAAAAGAAACTGACAATGAGCCATGTCAGACCGCTTCTCAGTCTCGGTGATGAAGACCAGATCTACGAAGCAGCCCGCCAGGTCATGAAGAACAAGATGTCGGTGCGTGAAGTGGAAGCGTATGTCCATGAACTGGCCGGCACGGAAGTCAAACCGAAGCCGAAGAAAAAGACCGAGACCAAAGATCCCTGGATCAGAGATCTTGAACAGCGTATGCAGGAAAAACTTGGCACCCGTGTCAATATTTCCGGCAAACAGCTGCAGATTTCTTACTCGGATACTGACGATCTGAACCGGATCCTGGAAATCATCGGCTGTATCAGTGAAGACTGAATAAACAACCAAAAAGGCAGTGAATCTATCGGATGATGAACCGGTAATTCACTGCCTTTTGTATTTCAGTATATTTCTTCTTCAATGACACATTCGTTTTTGATGCGGCCGACAAGATACTGCAGACCGTCAATGACCCTCGGACGGATATCGCCGCCGATCTGCACCAGCATGATCGTATCGCCCAGCTCCAGAAGTCCGTCTGCCAGCCAGACCCGCAGCCAGTAAATACCCGGCATTTTCATGGTTTCTTCAATGACGTCATTGACTTTGTCTTCATCATAGGAAAAGCGCATGCCCGAAACATTGCGGGTGTTTTCTTCGCCATAGCGGACTTTCGCCTTGGCGGATTTGCGGACAATACCGGTATGGGTCAGATACATACCGACATTTTCCGCGTTCGGATCAGCTTTGGCTTCTTTCAGCCAGGCATCGAGTGAGGGGCACTCAGCTGTTTTGATCAGATGGGTCATGATGATGTCCTCCCGGAACCTTCTTCTGTATTTAATATACACAAAAATGATGGGGAAACAGGAAATCCTGCCTGAAACATGACAGTCCTTTTATGCCATAATGATAGTAACCATCATTAATGGAGGAAATATCATTTATGGAAGCTAGACAACGCTATGAAGAATGGCTGAAGAACATGAGTTCAAGAAGTCCTCTGTATCAGGATCTGATTCAGATAAATGAAAGTGACAGCGACGATATTGAAGACAGATTTTATCAATATCTGTCTTTCGGAACAGCCGGCCTGCGCGGCAAGATCGGTGCCGGTACAAACCGCATGAATTTCTATATGGTCGGCAAAGCGACCCAGGGTATTGCGAATTTCATTAAGAAGCACGGCCAGGAGGCGATGGACAGAGGCGTGGTCATTGCCCATGATCCGCGTCACTTCTCCAAGGAATTCTCCCAGTTCGCAGCCGGTATTTTCGCCGCTGCCGGAATCAAGGCATATATCTTCCCGGATCTCAGGCCGACCCCGGAACTGGCTTATATGATTCTCAAGCTGCATACCATCAGCGGCATCAATATCACCGCCTCCCATAATCCGAAGGACTATAACGGTTATAAGGCATACTGGGAAGATGGCTGCCAGGTTTCCAGCAAAATCGCTGACGGCATGCTGGAGGAAATCGAAAAGGTAGACCTCTGGTCGGATATCAATTACATGCCGCTGCAGCTGGCTCTGGATGAAGGAAAGGTTATCGTGCTCGGTGATGAATATGACCGTGACTATCTGGACCACATTGAAAGCCTGGCGATCCATGAAGGTGATGAGCTGGATCTGGATATCCCGCTTGTCTATACACCGCTGAACGGCTGCGGTGCCATTCCGTTTGCCAGAATGATGGAAGACCGAGGCTTTACCAACTGGCATATCGTGGAAGAACAGAGAGAACCGGATCCGGACTTCACAACAGTCGGCTATCCGAATCCGGAAGATCCAAAAGCCTTCCGTCTCAGTGAGGAACTGGGCCGCAAGGTCGGTGCCGAGCTGCTGATGGCGACCGATCCTGATGCGGACCGTTTCGCGATCGAACTGAAGGACGACGAAGGCAACTATATTCCGCTGAACGGTAACCAGACAGGTTACCTGCTGGTCAACTATATCCTGGAAGGACATAAGGATGCCGGAACCCTGCCGGAAAAGGGTGCCATGATCAAATCGATCGTCACATCCACGATGAGTTCGGAAATGGCGAAAGCATATGGTGTGAAAATGTTCGAAACATTGACCGGCTTCAAGAATATCTGCGGCCGTATTCCTTCCCTGCAGGCAGAAGGCTATACCTGTCTGTTCGGCTATGAAGAATCTGTCGGTTACGCAGCCAGTCCCCTGATCCGTGACAAAGACGGTATCAGTGCCGGCATGCTGGTGGCGGAAGCGGCTGCCTATAACCGCAAACAGGGCAAGACTTTATGGAACGTCCTGCAGGAACTGTATCAGAAATACGGATACTGGGCAGAAGACGAACCGAACCTGATCCTGGAAGGCATTGCCGGTGCCCAGCGAATCAGCCGCATGATGACCTATGTCAGAAATCATCTGCCGCAGGAAGTCGCCGGCGCCAGAGTGACAAAGATCATTGATTACCGGGAAGGATATAAAGATATCCCGCCGAGCAATGTTCTGCGTTTCTTCCTGGACAACAACAGCTGGTTTGCCATCCGTCCGTCGGGTACCGAACCGAAGATCAAATTCTATTTCTATACAAAACAGGACAGCGCCGAAAAAGCGAAGGAAGTCAACGCTGCCATCAAAGCCGATATTATGGAAATGATCAACGCAGTCGAGTGAAAAAACATGCGTTCATGATGTTATAATGGTAGAAATCATGGCAGACGTGCCATAGGAAAGGGAAAATCATGTTTTGTTCTAATTGCGGACAGCTGCTGAAAGAAGGCAGTAAGTTTTGTTCTAACTGCGGCGCCAAAGTTGCCCCGCCAGTCTTTACAGTTCCTGCTGAAACGGAAGAACCGGTTGCGGTAGAACCTGCCGCTGAACCGGAAGTTGTCAGAACCGCGGAAGTTCCGGAAGTTGATCCGGAGCCCGTACAAACAGAAACAATCATTGAAGAACCTGTGGTCAGTGAACCGGAACCGGTCGCTGAAGAGCCTGTTGAAGTGCCGGCTGAAGAGTCGGTAACAGAACCGGTCACACCGGCTGTTGAAGAACCGGCACCGGAAGTCACCGCTCCGGAACCTGAACCGGTCAAGGTGACGGAAACACCGCCGGAACCGGAAAAAACACCGGAACCAAAAAAGAAAAAGCTGAGCCCGCTGGTCATTGCCGGTATTGTCCTGGCCCTGCTGGCCGCCTGCTTCGGTATTTACAACGTTCTGCCGTCGACCAAATACAACCGGGCGGTAAAGGCAGCCGAAACATTCTATGAACAAGGTAATTACGCATCAGCCGTAGAAGAATACATCAAAGCGCTGACGATCCGTCCGCAGGATCCGGAGGTTTCCGAAGCCGCCAGTGAAGCTGTCATTAACAGATCAGCGGAACTGCTCGAAGACGGGGATGCGGAAGGCTCCCTGCAGATCCTTGAAAGAATGCTGCCGCTGATTGCGGAAGAATATACACCTTACATGAAAGAGATGGCAGCCGAAAGCTACCGGCAGATGTCGACAGAACTGCTTGATCTGGAAGACTTTGACAGTGCCATTGCCCTGCTGATGGAAGGTGCGGATAAGGGATACGATCTGGCCGATGATATCAGCGATGCGGAAAAACTCAAAGAGTATCAGGGCGTGAAGGAAAAAGAAGTCGCTTTCCTGAAGACGCTGGTTCCGCTGCTTGATGCGGAAGACTATGAAGGCGCGCTTGATGCCATCAATGGTCAGCTGGCTGATCTGAAGTTTGATTATCTCCAGTATGGCATGCCGAAACCGGTCATCACCGATGTTTCCGGATCGAAATACAAGAAGATCGGTCTCTATCATGAAAACGAATATTTCACTGTTTATTACGGCGACTATGACGGAACTTCAAGAGACGGCACCGGCATTTATCTGCTTACGGATTCCGGCGGCATCTTTACTCTGAAGTGCAGAACCTATGTTGTCGGTGATTGGGACAATGACGCTCCGAACGGCAATATGAGAGAAACCAAGAAGATCTACAGCGGTGACGAGCTGGTGATCGACCAGGTCAGGATCGGTCCGGTAACGGAAGGAATCTATAACGGTGACTTTGAAATCCTCAGAGACGGACAGTCATTCTACGGTTCCTATACCGACGGCAAGATCAATGTCATTGATGAAACTGACCCGAACGGCGAAGCCAACCGTGTCACGATGTATAACAGCGATCATTCCCAGTGGCTGTACTACACGGACGACGCTTCCTACAACAAGACGTTTGGTCTGATCGGCTGGGGCAGCCAGTAATCAATACATGCAGAAAACGTATTCTGAAAAGGATGCGTTTTTTACGTGGGCGGAAATGTGATATGATGCTCACAGACGTTTAAAAGATCGGGGGAGAAAGAAATGGTAAAACGATATTATCAGGGACTTCTGTCATTATATTTCAGCGGACCGATGACAATGCTGGCATTCATTGTCTTCGCCATTGCCTTTATCAACAACCGTAAACCGGAGTGGAATATGATTCCGGCGCTTGCCGTGGCAGCCGTCGTCCTGGCCGTCGTCATGTTCTTCTACTATAAAAACAAACTCGGCATCAGTAAGACACTGCACCATGTCGAGAATATCCAGGAATATGAAAAGGGCGGCATGCTGGACAGGTCCTTCGTTCTGGAAGACAGGATCCTGGCGGGCATCGGCCTGAAGGTATCGGAACACAGCACATTGAATCTGCAGTCGGCTACAGCAACGGAAAAAGGCCGGAAGGTGATCCTGCATATCGAAGGAAAGGATGACAGCTTCGACGTGCAGACGATCGATCGCGCCGAAGCGGAACGCTTCGCCGCATACCTGCGGAAAAACAATCCGCAGATCGTTCTCAACGGCATCGAGCCGAAGGGAAACGGCACACTGAAAGAACTGAGCGCAGAGTAAAAATCAGACAGCTTACAGCTGCCTGATTTTTCGTTTCTTTCCTTTGATCATGATTTCCTGCAGTTCGATCGGTTCCAGCAGGATCACTGTGCTGTCGTGATCGCGGATGACAATGCGGCCGATCTTTTCAAACGGCAGTAACTGGGAAAAGGCACCGGCGATATCCTTTGGCCGCAGTTTGTCGTCTTTGCCGGCATTGATCCGCAATGTGATGACATCAGCCGTCGGTTCTTCCTCTTTTGACAAAGGTGCCGTCAGGTCATAGGGATTCCCGCTTTCTTTTTGCAGCGGTTCAGCTGTCTGCATGATTTCCTGTATGAGTGGAAGATCTGCTTCGCTTTTACGGATCAACAGGATGCTGGTGCCGGTCTGGCCCTGGTGGCCGCTTCTTCCCGAGCGGTGAATCAATGTTTCCGTATCCGTCGGCAGATCATAATGAATACTGTGGGTAAGATTGTTGATATCGAGACCGCGGGAAGCGGCATCGGTCGCAATCAGAATACGGATCTCTCCGGCTTTGAAACGGCGGATCATGCGCATTCTTGTCTTCTCGTCCTGCCAGGCGGAAAAGGCTTCCGCAAGATATCCGAGCTTTTTCAGCTTCGCGGCTATTGTTTCGGTATCAGAGCGGTGATTGACAAAGACGACAGCGGATTCGACCGGCTGTTCTTTCAGGATCTGCAGAAGAGATGCGAATGGATCTTCGGTGATCAGATAAAAGGAAGTGATACGTTCACTGACAGCCGTCTGATCCAGGATGATTTCCTGATACGGATCTTTCATAAAGGACCGTACTGTATCGTTGATCGTCGCTGAGAAACAGACGATCTGATAAGGCTGGCTGATATATGTGAGAATCTTCTGAAACTCCTGCATCTGACCGGTCGCGAAGATCAGATCGGCTTCATCAGCGATCAAAATCTTCAGTGCGGAAAGATCCAGCAGTTCATTTTCCAGCATATAGAGAATCCGGCCGGGTGTGCCGATGATGATCTGCGGATAGCGTTTCAGTTCCGCTGCCTGTTCCTTCGGCTCCACACCGCCGATCAACAAAGCAGTATGAACGGAAAGCCGCGAGGACAGCAGATCGGCGCTTTCTCTGATCTGCAAAGCCAGTTCTCTTGTCGGAGCAATGATCAGGGCATAACCGGCATCTTCAAATGGCCGGCACTGTTCGAGAATGGCCAGCAGATAGGCAGCCGTTTTACCGGCGCCGGTTTCCGCCTGAACCATCAGGTTTTCATGGGCCAGGATATGCGGGATGGTTTCTCTCTGGACCGGCTTTAACGGCAGCCAGTTCAGATCTTCCAATACACTTGTCAGTTCTTTTTTCAGATGGATTTCCATGTGGATATCATAGCACTTTCTGTTTTATGTTAAACTTACAGAGATGAACCAGGAAACGATTGCGGCTATTTCAACTGCCGATGCCATGGGTGCGATCTCGGTGATCCGCATCAGCGGCGATGATACCTTTGCGGTGCTGAACAGACTGACCGGAAAGGATTTTTCCGATGCCAAAGGATATACCATTCATTATGCGACCGTCTATGATCAGAAAGAGCCGGTCGACGAGGTACTGATCAGTATTTTCCGTGCGCCGAAATCCTATACCGGCGAAGATTCTGCGGAGATCAACTGTCATGGCGGTGTTTATATTACCAGAAGAGTTCTGCGTCTGGTGCTGGGCAGCGGTGCCCGGCTGGCCCGTCGCGGTGAATTTACCGAACGGGCATTTCTGAACGGTAAGATGGATCTCTCTCAGGCGGAGGCGGTCAATGATCTGATTACCGCAAGGGATGCGCTGAACGCCCGCAGTGCCGTGCATTCGCTGAAAGGTTCCGTCACCCGGCTGATCGCGCCGCTGGAAGAAGAGCTGACGCAGATCATTGCCAATATCGAAGTCAATATCGACTATCCGGAATATGACGATGTCCGCCAGCTGACGGAAGAAGAGATCCTGCCGGCCACCCGCAAATGGGCTGCTGAGATTCGGCAGATCATTGAAACAGCAGAACAGGCTGTCCAGGTGCGTGATGGCATAGATACTGTCATTCTCGGCCGGCCGAACGTCGGCAAGTCCTCGCTTCTGAATGCCTTGCTGGAAGAAGACAAGGCAATCGTCACGGATATTGCCGGCACGACCCGCGATCTGGTCGAAGGCAGTGTGCGGCTGGGCGGTATGACATTGAATCTGATCGATACCGCCGGTATCCGGGAAAGTTCGGATGTGGTGGAAAAGATCGGTATTGAGCGGTCACTGGCGGCGGTGGAAAAAGCTGAGCTGGTCATTCTGGTTCTGGATGCGTCCAGCGAACCGAACGAAGAAGATGAACGCCTTCTGGAACTGACAAAAGACAAGGAACGGATCATCGTCTACAACAAGAGCGATCTGAATGAAGATGTGGAAGGTCTGTCCATTTCCGCCATTCACAATCAGATCGGCGATCTGGTGGACGAGATCAGAAGACGTTATGAAAAAGGTCTGAAGCTGGCCAATACCGACACGCTGAACAACGAAAGACAGATTGGTCTGGCCATGCGGGCGGAACAGGCGATGCAGGATGCGATTGCGTCGCTGGAAGCTGGCATGGAACTGGATATCGTGACGATCGATCTGGAAAACAGCTGGACCGCTTTAAAGGAAATCACAGGAAAGGCAGGCAAGGAAGACCTTCTCGATGAGATCTTCTCCCGTTTCTGCCTGGGCAAATAATATGGAACAGTTACAGTATGTGGACAGCCATGCCCATATCATGGCTGATGAATTTCAGGAAGATTTTGAAGCGATGCTGCAAAGGGCGGACGAAGCCGGCCTCGACAACATCATGATCATTACGCTTTCTCATGATGAAACAATGAAGGCATTTGCCTTCGCGAAACGAGATCCGAAGAAATATCTCATCGCAGCCGGCATTTTTCCGGAAGACGTCAAGGACGTTACGGAAGAAGACTGGCGGGTCTTTACCGAGACAGCCGCTGATCCGGGTGTGACCTGCATCGGGGAGATCGGTCTGGATTATTACTGGGAGAAGGATCCGGAAATCCGGGCTTTGCAGAGAGAATTCTTCATCCGTCAGATCGAACTGGCGAAGAAACTGAACAAACCGTTTCTCGTTCATTCCCGCGATGCCATTCAGGATACATATGACATTATGAAGGAACATCACGGCCATGGTCTGATGCATTGCTTTGCCGGCACGAAGGAAATGGCCCGGGAGTTTGTCAAACTGGGTTACTATATCGCTCTGGGCGGTGCTCTGACGTTCAAGAACGCCCGTCACTCAGTGGAAGTCTGTGCCGACATTGACGAGAACTATCTGCTGACGGAAACCGACTGTCCGTATATGGCACCGGTGCCGTACCGCGGTAAGCGGAACGAGCCGTCCTATATTCCGTGCATTGTCAGGAAGATGGCGGAAGTGCGCGGCGTCAGTGAAGCATATATGGCCGGTGTCATCCGCCGCAACTGGAAAAGATTCCTGGAGGGGACGGAGTGAAGCCGCGGATCAGGGAACTGATCGTTGTGGAAGGCCGGCATGATTCCGAGAATCTCAAGAAGTATTATGACTGTGACACCATCGAAACCGGTGGCACGGGCTTTACGGAAGAAACGATCGATCTGATCAGGCGGGCAAAGGAAAAGCGCGGTGTGATCATCTTCACCGATCCGGATTCACCCGGTAACCGCATCCGCAGCGCATTGAATCAGGCGGTGCCCGGCTGTGCCAACGCGTTTGTCGACAAACAGGAAGCCCGCACGGAAAAAAAGGTCGGTGTAGAACATGCCGGCTATGAAGTGCTCAAAGAAGCGCTGGAACATCTGCTCACCGTTCAGGAAACAGATCAGGAGCGGATCAGCGCTGAAGATATGTATGAACTGGGACTCTCCGGTCAGAAAGACAGTGCCGCCCGGCGCGCGAAGCTTGGCAAAGCTCTGCACATCGGTTTCGGCAACGCCCGCACCATGCGGAGCCGGCTGAATATCCTCTGTATCGGGAAGGAAGAAATACGAAAGATACTGGAAACACTATGACAAGATTTATCTCAACACCGTCAAGGACGAAGGAAATTCTGCAGACATACGGTCTGAAGGCCCGTAAAGGTTTCGGACAGAATTTTCTTGTGGATCCGATCGTCGTCGAACGCTGTGCCCTCGCTTCCCATTGCGAGAACGCGGTGATTGAGATCGGTCCCGGCATCGGCGGTCTGACTGAGCAGCTGGCCCGTCATTCCCAGCACGTGACAGCGTATGAAGTGGACGCAGATCTGATTCCGGTTCTGCATGATACGCTGGCTGAGTATGACAATGTCGAAATCATCCTGCAGGATTTTCTGACCTGTGATCTGGATGGCAAGATCTTTGAGCTGCGGCAAAAATACGGCAGTGTTTCCGTCTGCGCGAATCTGCCGTACTATATTACGACGCCGGTTCTGTTCCGTCTGTTCGAACATGGAGAGATTCCGTATATCACTGTCATGGTGCAGAAGGAAGTCGGCGACCGTTTCGCGGCAAAGCCGAAAGACAGTGAATACAGCGCGCTGTCAGTCGAAGCCGCCTATTTATATGATGTGAAAAAACTGTTTACCGTTCCCGGCCGGTCCTTTAACCCGTCGCCGAACGTCGACAGTGTGATCATACAGTTTACAAGAAAAGAAGTGGAAAAAGACATAACCGAGATCCGTGCTTTCTTTGAACTGGTCCGGGCCTGTTTCAAGCAGCGGCGCAAGACGCTGTACAACAACCTGCGGGAATATCTGCAGGATGCGGAAAAGGCCAGGGCGGTGCTGGAAGCATGCGGCCTGCCATTGACGATGCGGGCCCAGGAAGCGGATGTGGATCAGCTGGTCAGTGTCTTTGAGGAACTGCAGAAATGAAAGAAAGAGCATACGCAAAAATCAACCTGTGCCTGGACGTGGCCGGCAAACGGGACGACGGTTATCATGAACTGAAGATGATCATGGTGCCGATCGATTTCTATGACGTACTGGAGATGAATATTTCCCGGGAAACAACCCTGAGTCTGAACCGCAGTTATCTGCCGGTCAACGAGAAGAACACGATCATCAAGGCCATCCATGTCATGCAGGAATACTTTGGCTTCAAAGAAGAATTTGAATGTATCCTGCAGAAACATATTCCGACAAGAGCCGGTCTGGCCGGCGGCAGTGCCGACGCGGCGGCGGCGATCCGGCTGATCTGCCGGCTGCTGCAGCTTTCGGCCACCGAAGAGGAACTGATCATGCTGGCGAAGAAGGTCGGGGCGGACGTGCCGTTCTGTCTGATGAACAGACCTTCTCTGGTGCAGGGTATCGGAGAAGTACTAACCCCCTTTGTTTGCCATCCGGATTTTGAGATCCTGCTCGTGAAACCGCGGCGCGGTGTCTCCACCAAGGACGCGTTTGCCATCGTGGACGCCCAGGAACATGAACATCCGGACTGCCAGAAGATGATGCGGGCCCTGATTGAGAATGACTATGAAGGCGTGGTGTCTTCGCTTGGCAACAGTCTGGAAGATGCGGCTATGTCACTGGTGAAAGAGATCCGCACCGTCAAGACAAGACTGAAGGAAGAAGGTTTTGACGGCGTGCTGATGAGCGGCAGCGGTTCCACCGTGTTCGGCATTACCCGTGATCGGGAAATGCTGGAAAGAGCCATGAAGAAACTGAAAGAGGAACATTATTTTGTCCGCAGGACAAGAATACTGGGAGGATATTGATGAAAAAGAATGCAATTATTATGGCAGCCGGCAAAGGCACCCGCATGAAGTCTGATCTGCCGAAGGTACTGCACAAGGTACTGGGCAGAACAATGATCGAACGTGACTTTGACAACCTGAAGGCAGCCGGCGCGGAAAGAATCGTAGCGATCGTCGGCTACAAGCACGAAATGGTCGAAGAAGTTCTGGCCGGCCGCTGCGAGACAGCCGTTCAGGAGCCGCAGCTGGGTACCGGACATGCGGTCATGCAGGCAAGACAGCTGGAAAACGAAAGCGGCCTGACACTGGTCGCCAACGGTGACTGTCCGTGTGTCAGACCGGCAACCTATGCGGCGCTCTATGACGCATGCGCGGACGCTGACATGGTCGTGCTGACGACGGAACCAGAAGATGCGGCCTCTTACGGAAGAGTGATCAGAAACGCGGACGGCACCGTGAAGAAGATCGTTGAATTCAAGGACGCCAGCGATGAAGAAAAAGCAGTCAGAGAAGTCAATACCGGTATTTACTGCTTCAATAACGAAGCACTCTTTGCCGGTCTGAAACTTCTGAAAAACGACAATGCCCAGCAGGAATACTACATTACCGACCTTGTCGAGATCCTGAAAGGCCAGGGAAAAGTCGTCAAAGCCGTGAAAACCGATGACAACCAGGAAGTACAGGGAATCAACGACGTACAAGAGCTTGCCAGAGCGGAAGCGTATCTGAAAGAGCGCAGTTGATGATGTCCTCTACTTGACGGACGAAAAGGAAAAGTGATTTACTAAAAACGGGAACTGATGGAAGAGAGGAAATCATGGTCAAAGAAACGGTAGTATTCGCATTGACATCAAGTGTTGACCTTGCGGCGGAAGTATGCCGCAAGCTGGAAATCCCTTTAGGAAAAATTAAAGTAGAACATTTCGCGGATGGGGAAATTCTCGTTGAACCGCAGGAATCTGTACGCGGCAGAAACGTATTTATCATCCAGTCCACATGTAATCCGGTCACGGAAAGACTGATGGAAGTTCTGATCTGCATCGATGCCTGCAAACGGGCAAGTGCCGGATCGATCAACATCATCATGCCGTATTACGGTTATGCCCGTCAGGACAGAAAAGCAAAGCCGCGTCAGCCGATCACATCCAAGCTGGTCGCCAATCTGCTGCAGGTTGCCGGTGCCAACCGTATTCTGACATTCGATCTGCACGCCGCTCAGATTCAGGGATATTTCGATATTCCGATCGATGATCTGACAGCTGTGCCGATGATCGGACAGTATTTCAAAGAAAAGAATTTCGACAAGGAAGAACTGGTTGTCGTATCACCGGATCACGGCGGCGTTACCAGAGCCAGAAGGCTGGCCGATATTCTTGACGCGCCGATCGCAATTATCGACAAGCGCCGTCCGAAGCCGAACATGGTCGAAGCCCAGAATGTCATCGGTGATGTCGAAGGCAAGAACTGCATCGTCATTGACGATATCTGCGATACAGCAGGTTCGCTGGTTGCCGGCTGCCAGATCCTGAAGGATCATGGTGCCAAGGACATTTACACCGGGATTACCCACGGCGTATTCTCCCGTGACGCGCTCGACAAGATCGAAAGATCGACGATCAAGGAAATGGTCATCACTGATACCATCGCTCTGACACCGGAACAGGCAGCCAAATCAAGCAAGATCACGGTTCTGTCCGTATCGGAAATGATTGCCAGAACGATTGATTCAATTGAGAACCATTCGCCGGTTTCCCGTGTGTATAATCTCTATAACTACGACAGCTATAAGTAATATGAAAAAGACAGGCTTTCCGCTTTCAAAGCCTGTCTTTTTTCATAATTGTTTCTGAAAATATTTTAGTGAATACCTTGTATTTGAAACTAAATAAGTATAAACTTATTTTTGTATAAGTGGGAGGGTTCCCACCGAGTACATAGAATAGGAGATTCAAAACCAGGATGGCAACAGGCAAAGTAAAGTGGTTCAACGCTGAGAAGGGCTATGGATTCATCACGACAGATGAAGGAAACGATGTATTCGTACACTATTCTGCAATTCAGGGCGAAGGTTTCAAGACATTAGACGAAGGTCAGTCTGTAACTTTCGATGTAACTGAGAGTGACCGTGGTCCTCAGGCAGCTAACGTCGTTAAGCTCTAAACATTAGAAAACTGATGCACGCGTGAGAGCGGAACACCGCTCTTTTTCTTTTGTTTAGGCTTTCAAAAAGGCGGGACTGTGATTATAATGTTTTCATAAGCGACGAAAAGAAGAGTAGTTAACCGGAAGAATACAGAAAGCAGGCGGGTGATGCGAGCCTGTTTCAGAAGGTAAATGAAGATGGTCTTGGAGCTGATCCGGCAATATGAGTCGGATCCGGAAGCGTCCGTTATCCCGTTCAAGTGGCCCGATCATTTCCGGGCAAGATAAAGGTGGTACCGCGTGCAAGACGTCCTTTCATTTGGGATGTCTTTTATTTTCGGGAGGTGAATGAAAATGCAGAATAAGGGACCGTATTATATTACGACAGCGATCGCATACGCTGCCGGCAAGCCGCATATCGGCAACGTTTATGAGATCGTGCTGGCCGATGCGATTGCCAGACACAAGAGAGAGACCGGCTATGATGTCCGTTTCCAGACAGGCACCGACGAGCATGGTCAGAAGGTGGAAGAAAGAGCGAAGAAAGCCGGCAAGACACCGAAGGAATTTGTCGATGAGATCTCCGGTGTGATCAAGGAGCAGTTCGACTGCATGAATATTTCCTATGATCACTTCATCCGTACGACCGACGACTATCATGAGCGTCAGGTTCAGAAGATCTTCAAGAGACTGTATGACAAAGGCGATATCTACAAGGGCAAATATGAAGGTCTTTACTGTCATGAGTGCGAAGCTTTCTATACCAAGAGCCAGCTGACCGAAGACGGCAAGTGCCCGATCTGCGGCGGTGAAGTCAAGCCGACAAACGAAGAAGCTTACTTCTTCAGAATGTCCAAATACGCGCCTGAGCTGATCAAGTATATCGAAGAGCACCCGCATTTCATTCAGCCGGAAAGCCGCAAGAACGAAATGATCAACAACTTCCTGAAGCCGGGTCTGCAGGATCTGTGTGTTTCCCGTACTTCCTTCAAATGGGGTATCCCGGTAGACTTTGATCCGGATCATGTCGTCTATGTATGGATCGACGCGCTGTCCAACTATATTACCGGTCTTGGTTATGATGCGGACGGCAATCACGGTGAACTGTACAGCAAATACTGGCCGGCAGATCTGCACCTGATCGGCAAGGACATTGTCCGTTTCCATACCATCTACTGGCCGATCATGTTAATGGCACTTGGTGAGCCGCTGCCGAAGCAGGTCTTCGGTCATCCGTGGCTGTTGACCGGCGATGCCAAGATGTCCAAGTCCAAGGGCAACGTCATCTATGCCGACGATCTTGTCAAACTGTTCGGCGTTGATGCGGTCAGATATATCATGCTGCACGAAATGCCGTTTGCCCAGGACGGTCATGTAACCTATGACCTGATGATCGAAAGAATCAACAGCGACCTGGCCAACAATCTCGGCAACCTGGTCAACCGCACACTGTCCATGCAGAACAAGTATTTCAACGGCATCGTCGCCAACCCGCATGAAGACGCGGCAGTCGATGACGATCTGCGCAATACTGTCAAGGCAACGATTCAGAACGTTGACGCCCACATGGATGACCTGCGCGTCGCGGATGCCATTCAGGATATTCTTGACCTCTTCTCCAGATGCAACAAGTACATCGACGAGACAATGCCATGGGCACTGGCCAAGGATCCGGAAAAGATCGGCCGTCTGGCAACAGTTCTTTACAACCTGCTCGAGTCCGTACGTGTCGGCGCAATCCTGCTGAAGCCGTATCTGCCGGATACAGCGGAAAAGATCCTGCGTTCCCTGAATACGGAATATACTGACCGTGACAGTCTGGATGTCTTCGGATATCTGGAAAGCGGCATTCAGGTCGTTGAGAAGCCGGAAATCCTCTTCCAGAGACTGAATGAAAAAGAAATCATGGCTCAGGTTGAGGAAAACGAAAAGAGATATGCGGCCATTGCCAAGAAGATCAGCGAAAAGAAAGAAGCCATCACATATGATGACTTTGAAAAGATCGAGCTGCGGGTTGCCAAGGTGCTTTCCTGTGAGAGACATCCGCGGGCTGACAAGCTGTTCGTTCTGAAGATCGATCTCGGCGGCGGTGAAAAGCGTACCATCGTTTCCGGTCTGGCCCAGAGCTACACACCTGGTCAGGTCATCGGCAAGAACATTGTCGTGATTGCCAACCTGGAACCGGCGGTGATCCGCGGTGTCGAATCCCAGGGTATGTTACTGGCGGGTAAAGACGGAACCCAGATCGCCGTTGTTGAAGTCAACGGTCTGGAACCGGGCACCAGAATTCAGTAATACAAAAACGAAGCTCCTTTGCATAAGGAGCTTTTTTACAGGCTTTTTGTCTCTTTCCGGATGAGATCGGTGCATCTGCGGATCTCGGGATGCAGATATCTTCCTTTGATATATAGCAGGGAAAAACGTCTGATGAGCGGTTCTGTACCGGCGGCCACCGTGTGCAGGAACCGCTTTTTCTGCTTCTGCAGGATCGACTGGGGGATGATTGCGATACCGGCACCGGCTTCCGACATCTCCGATATGGCTTCATAGGACGGCATTTCCAACAGCTGCGAAGCCGGGAAGGAAATGCGGTTCAGCCAGGCTTCCGGAATGTCGCGGCTGCCGGATCCTTTTTCTCTGACAAGCAGCGTCTGTTTCAGAAGGTCTTCCTTCATGATATGGCTTTGCGGAAACAGCCGGTCGGATACAGCCAGAACGAGGGTGTCTTTATACAGAGGAATGACTTCAAAAGATGGATCCTCACGGCGGTCGGCAATGGCGATGTCACAGTCATGGCGGCGCAGTTTTTCTTCTGCCTCTTTTGTATGACAGACACTGATCTGCAGATCGAGATCGGGCAGTTCGCTTCTGATCTTCTGATACAGCTGCGGCAGGATCGTCTCTGCAATCGTCACCGTTGTGCATAACCGGCAGCTGCGGGCGGCGGTTCCTTCCTGCAGAAAAGAAACGGATTCCTGATACTGGGAAAGGATAGTGCCGGCATATTGTTTCAAAGCCAGGCCTGACTCACTGAGCTGCAGAGTTTTGCCGATCCGCTCAAAGAGAGAGGTATGATAAAAATCCTCCAGTTCCTTGATGGTTTTGGAAACAGCCGGCTGGCTCATATGCAGTATTTCAGCCGCTTTTGTCATGGACAGGGTGCGGCAGACAATCAGAAAGATTTCCAGATGGCGGAACGTCATATGCATAACCTCATAGTTATTGAAATAATTATAACATGATTTAATGGTTATGTATGACAGACTGAGTCGGGTATGAAAACATCAGGATAAATACGCGTTTTTACTAATATATTACTAGTATAAAATAAGGAAAAGAAAGCTTTCTCTACGGAATTTCCTGCCGTTGGTTTATAATAAGGCAAAAGAACGCATGACTATAAGGGGTATTCTTGTCATGTGTTTCTGGTTTATAGGAGGAGAAAATGAATACGAAATTTTCCACAAAAACAATTGTAGCGACAGGTCTTGGCGCAGCGGTGTTCCTTGTTCTGTTCATGTATGTCAAGATTCCGTCACCGGTTCCGGAAACAAACCTGCAGATTGCTTACGGTGTTTCCAGTTTCTTCGCGACTGTCTTCGGTCCGCTGGCCGGTTTCCTGGTAGCGTTTGTCGGACATGCCCTGAATGACTTCATCTCTTATGGTTCACCATGGTGGAGTTGGGTCTTCGCTTCCGGCACCAGCGCGCTTGTGACAGGTCTTTGTGCTTCCAAGGTCGCTCCGAAAGTTGAAGCAGGTGAATTCGGCAAAAGCGAAATGATCTATTTTGCGATTTACGCTGTGATCGGCAACGCTCTGGCATGGCTGCTGGTTGCGCCGGTCCTGGATATCCTGATGTATGCCGAGCCGGTCAGCACCGTCTTCCTGCAGGGTATCACAGCCTTCATCATAGACGCGATCGTATCGGTTGTCGTCGGCGGTATTCTGCTGAAGGCATATGCGTCCACCAAGGTACAGCAGGGTTCCTTAAGCAAGGAATAAAATACAGTAGTTTTCCGGGAGAAAGCAGAATTTTCTGCTTTCTCCTGTTCTTTTTCGGAGGTGATCATGACAAAAGAAGCTGTGATTACATTCAAGGATTTTGGGTTCAAGTATTTCAGTCAGAAAGAAAAGACCCTGCATGATATCAATCTGACGGTATACCGGGGTGAGAAGATCCTGATCGCCGGACCTTCCGGCTGCGGCAAAAGTACCCTCGGCAACTGCATCAACGGACTGATACCCTTTGCCTATAAAGGCGAGATCACCGGATCTCTGACTGTTGATGGAATTGAGACGAAGACCGCCAGTCTTTTTAAGCTGTCTGAAAAGGTCGGCACCGTCCTGCAGGACAGTGACGGCCAGTTCATCGGCCTCAGTGTCGGTGAAGATATCGCCTTCGCATTGGAGAACGACATGATTCCCCAGCCGGAAATGAAGGAACGGGTCCGCAAGATCGCTGAGATCGTTGATATGGAAAGCCGTATTACGCAGAATCCGCACGATCTTTCCGGCGGCCAGAAACAGCGTGTTTCCCTGGCCGGTGTCATGGTCGAGGACGCGGATATTCTCCTGTTTGACGAACCTTTGGCCAATCTGGATCCGAAGACCGGCAAGACGGCAATCGAACTGATCGACGATATTGCCAGAGATGAGCGGACCGTGATCATTATCGAACACCGTCTGGAAGACGTCCTGCACAGACCGGTGGACCGGATCATTCTGCTCGAAGAAGGCCGGATCATCATGGACGCACCGCCTGATGAAGTATTGGCCAGCGGGATCCTGATGCGCTATGGCGTGCGTGAGCCTCTGTATCTGACTGCCGCAAGATATGCCGGTGCGAAGATCACGGCAGACATGAAGCCATCTTCATTAACGACATTCCGCACCGATCTGATCCGTGATGATCTGCAGCGCTGGTATGACGACAACTATAAACGGCCGGCCGAAGATGTCGGCAAAGACATGCTGGAGATCCGCAATATCAGTTTTTCCTATGACGGTGTGCGGCCGACTCTGCAGAATATCAATGCCATGATCCATGAAGGGGAAATGCTCAGCATTGTCGGCAAGAACGGTGCCGGCAAGACGACCCTCGCATCGGTGATGTGCGGCTTCCTGAAACCGGACGAAGGACAGATCCTGATGTATGGTGAAGATCTCTCACCGCTGTCGATTTCCGAACGGGCGGCATATATCGGCATCGTCATGCAGAACCCGAACCAGATGATCTCCAAGACGATGATCTTTGACGAAGTCGCCCTGGGTCTGAAGATCCGCAATATCCCGGATGAGGAAATCGAAAAACGAGTTTACGACGTACTGAAGATCTGCGGTCTGTACGAATTCCGCAACTGGCCGATCAGCGCGCTGAGCTTCGGACAGAAAAAGCGTGTCACCATCGCTTCGATCCTGGTGCTGAATCCGAAGATCCTGATCCTTGACGAACCGACAGCCGGCCAGGACTACCGGCATTATTCGGAAATCATGGAATTCCTGAGGAAACTGAACGAAAACGGTCAGACGATTATTCTGATTACCCACGATATGCACCTGATGCTCGAATATACCGAGCGGGCCCTGGCCGTCAGTGACAGTAAGCTGATCGCGGATCAGAAGGCGTTTGAAGTACTGTGTGAACCGGAACTGGTAAACGCGGCAAATCTGAAGGAGACATCGCTGTTTGATCTGGCTCAGAAAGCCGGCATCAGCGATCCGACCGGTTTTGTCGAATGCTTTATCCATTACGACAGGGAGGTCAGAGATCATGAAGCTTAAACTGTTTTCCTATGATCAGCTGGATACCTTCGTGCACCGGCTTTCCGGTCTTTCCAAGCTGGTATGTTTCATGCTGCTGACCAGCGCGGTCATGTTAACCTATGACATCCGTGTCATCCTCGGTATCCTGCTGCTGTCCTACATCATGATCATGATCGCAAAGATCCGCTTCTCCCAGATAAAGTTGATGCTGATATATGTCGCGGCATTCCTGATCTTCAACTTCTTTCTGACCTATGTCTTCGCGCCGGAATACGGCTGTAAGATCTACGGCACAAAACATGTGCTGTTTACCTTCGGCGGTCCGTATACAGTGACGCTTGAGCAATTGTTCTATCAGATCACCAAATTGCTGAAATATCTGTCAGTCATTCCGCTCGGTATGATCTTCGTGCTGACGACCAATCCGAGTGAATTCGCCTCAAGTCTGAACAGCATCGGTGTCAGTTACCGCATCTGTACTGCTTTGGCTTTGACCCTTCGTTATTTTCCGGATGTGGCGGATGACTACAATACAATTTCCCTTGCCCAGCAGGCGAGAGGTCTGGAATTGTCCTCCAAAGCGAAGATGATGGACCGTCTGAAGCGGACTGCCGGCATTCTCGTGCCGCTGATCATGACGACAATGGACCGGATCGATATCATTTCCAATGCCATGGACCTGCGCAGCTTCGGCAAGTATAAAAAGCGCACCTGGTACGCCGCGCGACCATTGAAAAAGGAAGACTGGCTGGCGATGGGCGTGAGTCTTCTGGCTCTTTTGATCTCGCTGTATGTCAGATTCTTCATCAACCACAGTCTTTTCTACAATCCGTTTGTCTAAGGAGGAACACAAAATGCAGGAAGTATTGCCGATCCTGGTCTTTCAGACCGATTTTACCTATAAAGAAGGCGCGATCGCCTCAATGTACGGTGTCGTCCGTTCGGTATCCCGCACGGTTGAAATCATTACCGCGACCCATGAACTGCCGCAGTATGATATCTGGAGTGCGTCCTACCGGCTGATGCAGTATGTCCGCTTCTGGCCCAAAGGAACAGTTTTCGTTTCCGTTGTCGATCCGGGTGTGGGAACATCCCGGAAAGCCTGTGTTGCTGAAACCAAAGACGGCTATTATATCGTGACACCTGACAATGGTTCTCTGACCCATGTGATGCGGCAGCACGGCATAGCCTGTGTCCGTGAGATCGACGAAAGTGTCAACCGTCTGAAGACGACGGAAGGAACGTCCGTCTTTCATGGCCGTGATCTGTTCGGCTACTGCGCGGCCCGTCTGGCATCCGGTGTCATCACCTATGAAGAAGTCGGCAAAGAATATCCCGTCAGTGAGATCGTACAGCTGCCGATCGTTGATGCAAAAGTCAGAGAGAATGAAGCATCCGGCATCGTTGAAATCGACGATCCGAACTTTGGCAATGCCTGGACGAATATTCCGGTCGCTGCCATGCTGGAAAACGGTTTCTCCTATGGCGATGACGTGCATATCCTTTTAAAACGCGGTGATAAAGTGCTGCTTGATCAGAAGGTCCGTTTTGACCGGACATTCGGTGATGTGCAGAAGGGTGATGTCATTCTTTATAATAACGAACTGATGAATGTCTCTCTGGCAGTCAGTCAGGGCAGCTTCATGAACGCTTATGACTGCGGCTTCGGCAGTGATCATACGATCGTGATCCGGAAGGAAGTATCATGAACCGGCTGCTGGTCATGCAGTCGGACTTCGGGCTGAGTGACGGAGCGGTTGCCGCGATGTGCGGCGTAGCTCTGTCGGTGGACGAGGATCTGAAGATCTTTCATCTTACCCACGACATTCCGCCGTTTGACACCTTTGAAGCTTCCTACCGTCTGATGCAGGCGGTTCCCTTCTGGCCCTCCGGCACTGTTTTTGTCACAGTTGTCGATCCGGGTGTCGGGTCAAAGCGCAAAAGCGTCGTCGCGGAAACCAATCTCGGCCAGTATATCGTGACACCGGACAACGGTTCGCTCTCGCATATCTCCAGAGCTTTGGGGATCCGTAAGGTACGGGTGATCTCAGAAGCAGTTGGCCGCCGCAATCGGGAGCCATCCTATACGTTCCATGGCCGCGATGTCTTTTCCTATACCGCGGCATTACTGGCATCCGGAAAAGTATCGTTCGAAGAAATCGGTGAAGAGATGGATCCGCAGGATCTGATCCTGTTTCCCGGTCTGCATCCGGAAGTCACGCCGGAGAAGATCCGCGGCACGATCGAGACACTGGATGTCAGATTCGGCAGTCTCTGGACGAACATCTCGCGGCAGGATTTTGAACAGATGGGAATCGGCGACGGTGACAGTCTGGATGTTTCCGTATATCACGGCCGCACCCGGGTATATCACTCTTTCGTACCGTTCAAACATACCTTCGCGGATGTCGAGATCGGTGAACCGCTGCTGTATATCAACTCCCTGGAATATGTCGGTCTGGCTCTCAATCAGGGAAACTTCTCGAAAGCTTACAATATCGGCACCCGTGAGCCATGGCATATTGTCCTGGCGAAGATCAGACCTTAGCAGAAGCGCTTCCTTTTTCGGAGGCCTTCTTTTTTTGAAACTGGCTGACAAACCGGCCGTGTGCTTTCCGGCAGAACTCTGAGGCAAAACATGCAAGCATATTGTATGGAAAGGCTGGCGGCCGCTGTATTTGTGAGGAAAATAACAGCATGAAAAACACGACAAAATCACATGCATTTCTATTTGCATTTTTTGAATGCATGCATATAATAAAGTGTATTTATCGAATCACGATGTGATTCCGGAGGATCGTTCCATGCCTATTTTTGCAACACTCAGCCAGAAACTCGACAACCGTAAAAATGGAGATGACTGCAATTTCAATGGTTATCTCGAGGATTATCTGAATCTTGATGCGGAACTCGATCCTGTTTTAAGAGAAGCATTTACGGAAATTCAGAAAGATGATCCTGACACAAGAATCTGTGTCGGTCTGCGCAGCGAAATCAACAGCAACGCGATCAGTAATCAGATCATCCGGTACAAAGACATTTTCAAACTGGAAGGCAAAGCCATGACCTTCCCGTACATTCTGTACACAGCAAAAAACGATGAAGAAAGGGCCCTGCTTGTCGTTCCTTATACAGACTATGGCTTCATGATCGCCAAAGGTCTGTACTACTGCATGACAGAACCGGGCAGTGAATATATCGACAGTAAAAACGAAATCGTCGCCATCTGCTCCAATGATCCGGCAACCATTGCCAAGACATACCGCGATATGTTCAATCTGCGGGCCGGCGCTCTGCAGAGATCACTTGACAACGCATATTTCAAGAATTATGACGAACTGAAGGAAGCCGCTCTGAAGGCTGCTGAAGCACTGAAGGCGGAAGCCATCAACACACTCGGCACAATGCGTGAAAAAACCGAGCAGATCCGTCAGTATGTCATTCAGTGGTTCCTGCTGAAGAAAGTTCTCTATGTCCAGTACATGGTTAACAAGAACATTCTGAACAGCGTCCATGAAGGAAACGTCAAGAAGCAGCGCAATCAGGCAAAACTGAACGCTGATGAAGTCGCATTCCTGAGTTTCTCCGAGATGTGGCGCATCACACCGGTGCAGCCGCAGGAAACAGCTGCTGAAGAACCGGCAGAAGTTCCGGAAGAAGTTCCGGCGGAAACAACGGAAAAAACAGAAGTTGAAGCTGAAGCTGCTGAATAAGCAGCTTTTTCTTTTATCACGGCATCAGACGGTTTGTTTTTTGCCGAGAAGAAAATGAGAGTATCTATTTTTGTTCTATATAATGATATAATCTACTTTGTATAGCGAGGATAAAATGAGAAAGCAGAATAACTTTAACTGGGGCTGGATTATCTTCCTGTTTATTATATTCGGCGGCGGCCTGGGCGGACTGATTCCGCTGGTGCTGATTTTTGGCGTTGTCATGGCCATTACCTTTGCGGCCGTCAATGCTTCCAACCGCCGCGACGCAAGTTATGAGCAGGGATACCGCCGCACACAGAATTACTATAATACCGGATCCAGACAGCAGAAGTACACGGCCGCTCAGATGGCCAAGATCAATGTCTATCTGCGCAGCTGGTTCCGCAGCCGCCGTTCACTGCCGATTGCTTCAAATATCGATCTGCGTATCCACGGACAGAGATATGCTTCTCTGGCTTCCCTGGATGTATACCGCGACAACAGATATGTCTGTTCACTGAATGATTTCGGCCGCCGCTATCCGGATTCCTACAATGAGATCCTTTCTGAACTGGTACGTATTTCCGAACAGGGCAGAGCTGAGGAAGTCATTGACGTGGAAGTTTATGAAAAGAAGGAAGAACCGGCACAGACACAGGCCAAGCAGGAAGCTCCGAAGCAGGAACAGAAGCCGGCCGGCAAGGCTGCCCAGGATTACATCGATCAGATCAGCCGTCTGAATGATGACATTCCTGATGAGGCGATTTCCAACGGTCTGTATGAGACCTGCGCATTGCTGAAACAGATCCAGATGCTGGAAGAACGTTTCCCGGCATCGAAGGACAAGCTGAAGAAGCTGTATGATTACTATCTGCCGATCCTGGTCAGAATCCTCAAGCAGTATGATAATCTGCAGGCCGCCCAGACGGATCCTGCCTATGAAGAAACAAAAGAAAAACTGAACCGGACGATCAGTCTGATCAATGACGCGATGAAGACGATCATTTCCAGTCTGACCGATCAGGACTTTATCAACCTGGCAGCAGATATTTCGACACTGGAAGCCGTTCTGCAGAAAGACGGCCTGACCAGCGACGGACAGATCACCGCCAGAAGAAACGGAGGCGAATAAGATGTCAAGGAATGACCGCAGAAGAGATGAAAAGGAACGTCTTTGGAATGAGGTGCTGAACAAGCCCCGTACTTATGAGTCTACCGATGCCTCCCAGGAGATCGAGCTGACGATCAATGCCAACGAAAAGGTAAAGGAAAAAGTCGAGAACTCCAAAGAAACACTGAAGAACGCCAATCTGGCAATGGATGAGCTGAACCGGATCCTGAAGAAACAGCAGAAGGATCTGGAAAACCTCTCCAACGAAATGAAGAATCGGGAAAACAGCACCATCGATCCGACCCTGATGGACCTTGACCAGCTGGAAAAGGACATCCGCCGCGACTATGGCGTCGAGGAGATGAAATCCTACAAGGAAGAGATCAAAGAACACAAGAAAGTCGAGAATTCGGTTTTTGAAGATATCTACAACGTGATCATTTCCAAGATCATGGGCCAGAAAGATGCCATGAAGCTGCTTGTCAATGCCTTTCGCCGTCCGTATGTCATGGGCGAGGAAAACGGCAAGCCGAAGAATGTCATTCTGATCAGCGGTCCGGAAGGATCCGGCCGTCATGAAGCAGTCACCCAGATGGCAAGATCGCTCTATGAAAAGAGTGTCTTCGATTCCGACGAAGTCTATACGATCGACATGAGCAGATATACATCCGGTTCCCAGGAAACGATCTTCCTGCAGGATCTCTATCAGGCACTGCAGGGCAAGGGTTCCGTCATCTGCTTCGAACATTTTGAGAATGGCTTCCCGGCCTTCCTGCGGATGATCGATTCGCTGGCCACGACCGGCAGAGTCGTTCTGAATAAACGTTATGTTCTTTCCAAGGGTGTTCTGGTTGAGAATCAGACCGGTCTGGTTACCAGTTCGGTGGATTCCCTGAGCGCTGAAGGAAAGTATCTGATCTTCATTACCACCCAGAAGCCGTCCAAGGTACAGGATGCCTTCGGTGCCGACTTCATGTATCACGTATTGGATACAGTCGTTCTCAAGCCGCTGGATGAGGAAAGCGTCAAGCTGATCATTGCCCAGCAGGCGGAAACGCTGAAGAAGAGGGCGAAGGAAAACCTGAAGGTCGATATTGAGATGCCGCAGGAAATGCAGGAATGGATCGCCGCCCATTATGACAAGACACAGGGTGCTGATTCCATTTCCGCCATCTTCTATGATTTCTATGTTTCCCTGTCCGAACTGGTGCTCCATTCCGAACACAAGGAAACTGATAAGATCGAGCTTTTCGTCCGTGACGATGCACCGCTTGCGTTATGCCACGGTCAGGAAGTCAGACTGTCCCGCTCGAAAAATTCCCAGGAGGAAATCGACGCAGTCAACGCTGAACTGGACGAAATCGTCGGTCTGGATATGGTCAAGGATTATATCCGTTCCCTGCAGGCGCATATCGCCATGCAGCAGAAGCGCCGTGAACAGGGCATGAAGACAGCCGAAGTATCCAAGCATATGATCTTTACCGGCAACCCCGGTACCGGCAAAACAACGATTGCCCGTCTGATCTCCCGTTATATGAAAGCCATCGGCGCTCTGTCCCAGGGCCAGCTGGTGGAAGTGACCAGAGCTGATCTGGTTGCTCAGTATGTCGGTCAGACAGCACCGCTGACCATGTCAGTCATCAAGTCCGCATTGGGCGGTGTCCTCTTCATCGATGAAGCGTACTCCCTGTACAGAGGCAAAGATGATTCATTCGGTCTTGAGTGCATTGACACACTGGTCAAGGCAATGGAAGATCACCGTGATGACCTGATCGTCATCCTGGCCGGATACAAGAAGGAAATGGCCGGCTTCCTGGAGTCCAACTCCGGTCTGAAGTCGCGTTTCCCGAACCTGATCAACTTCCCGGACTACACCGGTGAAGAACTGCGCAAGATCGCGGCTCTGCAGGCCAAGGGCAAGGGCTATGTCATCGACGAAGCAGTCAATGAGAGACTGGAAAGCTACTTCAACGAAGTACAGTCGATCAACGCCGCCGAAGCAGGCAACGGCCGTCTGGCCAGAAACGTTGTCGAAGACGCGATTCTCAGACAGTCCGAGCGTGTCGTCAAGGATCCGGAAGCGGATATGTCTCTGCTGAAGGAAGAAGACTTTGACTTTACCGTCAAGGTCAAGCCGCCGGTGAAAAAAGACGAAACAACGCTTGAAGACCTGATGAAAATGATGAATAAATAAAGACAGCAGTATTCACGTTGGTGGATACTGTTTCTTTGTTACGGGATGCTTTATAAAACAATGGTCAGACAGGTTCTGATCATTTTTATATATGCGGTATATGTTTCCGGTCAGAGAGATGGATTGTCGTCCGGAAAGTGATATAGTTTCTTTCATATAGGGGGTATTGGTATGAAAAACGGGACGCGGGATCTTCTCCATGGTGTAATCTGGAAGCAGCTTCTGATGTTTTTCTTTCCGATCATGGTCGGATCGATCTTTCAGCAGCTGTACAACACGGTGGATGCGATGGTCGTCGGCAATTTTGTCGGCAAACAGGCACTGGGTGCGGTCGGCGGCTCCACCGGTACGATCATCAATCTCCTGGTCGGCTTTACCGTCGGTCTGTCTTCCGGTGCGACGGTCATCATTGCCCAGTACTATGGCCGCCGGGAAGAGGAAGGTGTCCGCAAGGGTGTCTATTCCGGTATGTTTCTGGCCATCACGCTGGGTGCTGTATTGATGGTGCTGGGACTTGTCTTCACCCCGTCTGTTCTGCGGCTGCTCAATGTTCCGGAAGATGTCTACGGTTATTCATTATTATATTTACGCATCTATCTGTCCGGTATGATCCCGGTCATGATCTACAACACCGGGGCTGGTATTCTGCGTGCCATCGGTGATTCCCGCCGACCTTTGTATTTCCTGATGGCGGCTTGTGTCACCAATATCATTCTCGATATCATCTTTGTCGCGATCATGGGCTGGGGTGTGGCCGGGGTCGGCGCGGCGACGGTCATCTCTCAGAGCATCAGCTGCCTTCTGACCCTGATCATCCTGGGCGGAACTGATGATATTTATAAATTCGATCTTCGAAAGCTTCATTTTGATCCGAAAGTACTGAAGCAGATCGTCGTCATCGGTCTGCCGACCGGTATCCAGGCATCGTTATATGGTTTCGCCAATCTGTTCATTCAGGCCGGTGTCAACCAGCACGGCACTGACGTGGTTGCTGCCTATACCGCTTTCGGCAAGATCGATGCGATCTTCTGGAATTCTTCCGGTGCTCTCGGTACGGCCGTACTGACTTTCATCGGTCAGAATTTCGGGGCCGGCAATATGGACAGAGTACGTAAGGGTATCCGCGAAGCATTGTTGATATATGTGATCGGTTCAGCGGCGATCTCCGCCGTATGTTATTTCTTCGGCGGTTTCTTCTACCGGCTGTTCACCCCGGATCAGGCAGTCATTGACAATGGTCTGGCGATGCTGAGATTCCTGTGTCCGTTCTGGGTCACTTTCTGCTTCACGGAAGTATTCTCCCAGAGTCTGAGAGCCTGTGGTGATACGCTGGCACCGATGCTGATGACGGCATTCGGTATCGGGGCACTGCGTATTCTCTGGATCCTGCTGTATCCCGGCACGACGATTTTTGATACTCTGCTGTGCTATCCGGTTTCCTGGGTCACGACAAGTCTTCTGTATCTTGCCTATTATCTGCATGGCGGCTGGAAGAAGCGGGCCTTGAAACAGCGGGAAACGATCATGGCGATTTCCCGATAAAGGAATTAATATTATGAGATTACAGGCATTTGTGCATATGTTCAGCGGTTTTCTCGGTCTTCTGCTGCTGTGGTATGGTTTTCTGGCCATGCAGGGGAAGACGCCGGTGCTAACGGTGGTGCCGCTGAAAAGCGAAAAGGAAAGACAGAAGGAATATCGTTTTCAGGCGATCGGTTACGGGGGTATGGGTCTGATCGCGCTTTTGAAATGCATCTATTTCTTTTCCGGCTGGAGCTGGGCGGGCCGCTTGATGTCGGCTTCGATGACGGTCATCACAGTGTACCTTCTGTACTGTCTGACGTTCCGTGTATATAAAAAAGGCTACATTGCCGGAGATACTGATGAACCGGAGGAAAACAGGTGAAATTCCTGTCCTCTTTTCATACTGTTTCGACAATCCTTTGTTATAATCATATGGTAGGTAAAAATGAATATGAAAAGATTGCTTATTTTTATTCTGTCTGCTGTCTTTCTGTTAGGCAGCGGTGATATATATGCCATGCCGGTTTATGCCGAAGGTGAAGAAGGGGAGACAGAAGAAACGGAAGAAGTCGAAGAGACTGAAGAGATCAACTACGACGACTCGATCCGTATTCTGTTCACTGAAAATCTTCAGGACACCATCACACCGCACCGCAAACTGGTGAAGTCAATGGTGGAGAAGGAAGACGGCACAACGGAGGAAGTCACAAATGTTGAAAGCTTCGGCGGCTATGCCTATCTGAAGCGGGCTATCGACAGTTACCGGACCGAGGATTCGATCCTGCTGGATGCCGGTGACTATTCGACCGGATCCATTTATGACACGCTGTTCGTCAAGAGCGCGCCGGACCTCAGTTTCCTCAGTATGATGGGGTATGATGCGACGATGTTCGGTGAACGCGAGTTCTCCAACGGCCTCGGCGCACTGACCCAGATGCTCAATGCGGCGTATGGATCACCGGATATCATTGCCTCGAACCTGATCTTCGCGGACGACGCGGAAACAGCATTGTTCAAGGAAGCTTATGAGGCAAGAGGCGGCCGTGAATACAAGACCTTCGAAAAGGGTGGTCATCTGATCGGTGTCTTCTCGGTATTCGATCCGGCCTGCGTGACAGTATTCTCACTGCTCGGCGGTGTCAGTCTGGAAGAACCGGAAGTCTGCGCGCAGCGGATGGTCGAAGCTTTGAAGGCAGAAGGCTGTGATTATATCATCTGCCTGTACCATTCCCAGGGAGCGCCGGAAAAGAACGGTTCGCATGACAGACATCTTGCGGCAAGCGTGGAAGGCATCAACCTGCTGATCAGCGGCCACACGGTCGCGCCGACCGAAGAACCGGTCGTAGTCAATGACACGACGATCGTATCCTGTGGGCAGTACGGTGATTATCTGGGGGTTGTTGATATCAACAAAGACACCCTGGAGATCATGCGGACAGTGATGCAGCCGGTATCGCCGGCCACCTATGAAGCTGACGGCACAGCCCAGGACTGGATCAACAGCTATCATCAGGAAGTTCAGGAATATACCCTGAACCGCTATGGTTACAACTTTGACAGAACATTCGCGGTCACGGAATTCAATCTGACTGACATTGACCGCAATTCCGATATTCTTTCCAACAACAGCGTCGCCGATCTGATCACGGATGCCTATGCGGCATACTATGAACCTTCCGAGCGTGACGAAACGCCGGTGATCGGTATGGTGTCACGCCGTGACGTGACCGGCAGCCTGTTCTCGGGTTCGATCCGGGCGGAGGAGATCTTCAACATCATCGGCCGCGGTATCGGCGAAGACGGCACACCGTCCTCACCGCTGGCCAGAGTATATATGTACGGCTCCGATCTGTTCGATCTGTGTGAGCTGGACTGCACCGTCTTCCGCGACGAGCCGGAGAACCAGCTGTATTTCGCCAATATGCGCTATGAATATACCGACGACAGAATGCCGTATGACAGAGTCGTCGAAGTATATGTCGATGCGGCGGAAGGCTACTATGTACCGGTGACCGGCAACAAGCTGTATCCGGTCATCATGGAATATCAGCTTCTGCGCCGACTGCCGGGTCTCTTCGAGAAGTCCGGCGGCAGTCTGGAATGCCATGTGCGCGATTCGTTCGGCCGTGATATCAAGAACATCGACAACATGATCCTGCGCAGCAGTAACGGCCAGGAAATCAAGCCGGCCACAGCGGTGGTCACCTATATAACCAGAATGAGCCACAACGGTTCCGGTACACCGACTCTGAAAAGACAGTACGCGGCGGCCCGCAAGACCAAGAAGGAAATCAAGAGCGTGGATCTGATCAGTTTCCTGAAACACCCCAGCAAAGTCGCCCTGAAGAAGTACCTGTCGATTGCCGGCTGGATCATCGGCGGACTGCTGGCCCTGAAACTCATCATTTTCCTGCTGAACCGTGACTGGAAAACAAAATCCAGGTAAGTCATGCTATAATGCTTGCAGATAGAAAAGTATAAAAAGGAAGGATAATATCATGAGCGAAAATAATAAACCTGTAGAAGCTCAGGCCCAGGAAGCTGCTGAACCTGAAATTCATCTGACACTGACACCGGCTGAACTGGAAGAAGAAAACGCCAAACAGCTGCAGGCTCTGGAAGCCAAGGAAGAAGCCAAGAAGGTCGTCGATCCGATCAGCGAATCCAAGCTGAGCGAAGCGGAAAAAAAGACAGTCAATGAATTCTCCAAGAAGATCGATATTACAGAATCCAATACGATTCTGCAGTATGGCGCGGCTGCCCAGAAGAAGGTCACGGATTTCTCCAATACCGCTCTGCAGAACGTCAGAACAAAGGACCTCGGTGAAATCGGCACATTGCTGAGCAACCTGGTCGTTGAATTGAAGACATCTGATGCGGAAGAAGAAAAGAAGGGTTTCTTCGCCGGTCTGTTTGACAAGGGCAAAGACAAAGTCACGGAATTCAAGGCCCGTTATGACAAGGCGGAAGCCAACGTTGAAAAGATTTCCGCCATTCTGGAAGATCATCAGATCACCCTGCTGAAGGACATTGCCCTGCTCGATGAACTGTATGAAAGAAACAACCAGAACATCAAGGAACTGACCATGTATATCCTGGCCGGCCGTAAGAAGCTGGCGGATGTCCGTGCCAACGAACTGCCGGAACTGATCAGAAAAGCCAAGGAATCCGGTCTGCCGGAAGACGCTCAGGCTGCCAATGACCTGGAACAGGCATGTGTCCGTTTCGAAAAGAAGCTGTATGATCTGGAACTGACAAGACAGGTTGCCCTGCAGATGGCACCGCAGATCCGTCTGGTTCAGAACAACGATACACTGATGACCGAAAAGATCCAGAGCACACTGGTCAACACGATCCCGCTGTGGAAGAACCAGATCGTTCTGTCCCTCGGTATCCAGCACTCCAAGGAAGCTCTTGAAGCTGAGCGTGAAGTCACCAATATGACCAACGACCTGCTCAAGAAGAATGCTGAGACACTGCATCAGGCTACAGTTGAAACAGCCCGTGAAAGCGAAAGAGGCATCGTTGATATCGAAACTCTCCAGCACACCAATGAACAGCTGATCAGCACCCTGGACGAAGTTCTCGCCATTCAGAAGGAAGGCCACGAGAAGCGTGAAGCTGCTGAGCTCGAACTGAGAAGAATCGAGAACCAGCTGACTGACAAGCTGCTGCAGATCAATAACGACAGAGACGTTACCAAGCGTTAAGCAAAAACAGATAAGCACAATAAAAGCAGAGCTCATTGATATGAACTCTGCTTTTTACGTTCTTAATACCAGGGGTTGGCCGGATCGGGATCGGTCGGATCCCAGCCGCGGTTTTCCGAGGAGGGATCAATATAGATGGATCCCGGTTTGCCCAACGGTCCGGGGGAATCCCAGTCGTCATAGAGTTCGACGGTCGTGCCGATCGGGCAGTTGTTGAAGATCCACATGGCGTCCCGGACACATAATCTGATGCAGCCCATCGAGGCGGCAGTGCCGAGCTTGTTGTATTCTTCGTATTCCAGATCACCCTTGTCCTGTGTGTAGTAAGGCACTGAGTGGAAGAGGATATCGCCGACGATGTCGGTGACATACTGACCGTAGCACGGTCCGTATAGCAGACGCCAGTAACTCTTGTTGAAGGTGCGGTAGGTGCCAAGCGGTGTGGCGGCGCCGGTCGAGCAGACAAAGGCGATATACGGTTCGCTGTAGTAGCCTTCATCATCCTGGACGTAGACGGTCACGGTGTTCATGGCCCGGTTGATGCGGATGTAGTATGGATAGTCGCTGGAGCCGGCCGGGGCAGCCGGAGCTGCCGGTTCGGGTGCCGGTTTTTCGGCGACATAGACGACATAGGACGATTCTGATTCATTGCCGTGGTTGTCACGGGCTTTGACGGTGACGGTATATTCACCCGGCACGGATGTGTCGAGGTCACTGGTCACCGTATAGGTGCTGTTTTTCAGTTCTTCACTTTTCGAAAAACTGCCTTCGATCGGATCTTTGACACTGTTCAGGTTGGAAAGGATATCGAATTCGTCACCTTCCGTCAGTTCGATTTCTTCTGATTCAAAGGAAATCTCCGGTGCCTTGGTGTCCTTGATGACAAACTTGAACGGGAAGTCCTTCCAGGCCCGCTGGCCGTATTCGTCAACGGAACTGAGCCGGTAGGTGATGTCGTAGGTGCCCGGTTCCATGGTGTTGACGTTGCCGTAGTAGGACAGCTTGCCGGTACATTTCACGACCGGCATCAGGCGGTTGATGTTGGCGCCGTATTCGACTTCCAGCAGTTTTTCATCCACCTGCAGATCAAGGGCGGCGATCTCCTTTTCCAAAGAGGCGGCCATCGCCTGGCCCAGCTGATATCTTTGATAGATCACAACTGACACGATCACGGCGGCCACCGTCAGGATGAGCAGCGGCAGGATCAGATGCGGTTTGATACGTTTTCTTTTTTTCGTTTTCATAAAATTGGTTTTCTCTTAGTCAATGAACATTATACACAAAAATGAAAGCACGGAAACAGAAGCACTCATGTATAATGGATACCATGACAGGAAAAAAGGTAAAACTGAAACGTGCTTACCGAAGGAGACGGATCAGTGTTTCATCGATTCTGATCATCGCTTTCGTGGTGTTTGTCATATGTGCCCGGATGTACGGCTGTGCCCGGCGGGAACGGGAGATGCGGGAAGCGGAGAGCCAGACGGTGAGTGCGCCTTATATCGAACATGACTATGATTTTTCCAATCTGCAGTGGAACGGCTGGCTGGTCAGTTATGAAGACGAGAATTACACGTCCCGGCAGGGCATTGACGTATCCATGCACCAGGAGGAGATCGACTGGGCGGCTGTGAAGGCCCAGGGCATTGATTTTGCCTTTATCCGCTGCGGTTACCGCGGTTATCTGTATGGCGATGTGTGGGAAGATCCCTATTTCCATGCCAATATGATGGGTGCGATCGAAAACGATATCGATATCGGTGTCTATTTCTTCTCACAGGCGATCAACGAAGAGGAAGCCCGTGAGGAAGCGGATTTCATCATCCGTATACTGCGCGGCTATGAGATCGATCTGCCGGTCGTCTTCGACATGGAAGATTCGGTCGACGGCTATCCGAGCCGTATTCTGGAAGTGGACCGCTTCGATCGGACCGTGGCGGCTGTTACCTTCCTGCACCATCTGCAGAACGCCGGTTATGACGTCATGGTGTATAACAGTTCTTTGCTGTTTGATACGATCTTCATGGCGGATTATCTGCAGGAGTTTGATATCTGGGTGGCGGATTACAATTACGCGCCGCAGTATCCGTACCGCTTTTCGATCTGGCAGTATACCAGTGATGCGTATATTGACGGTATTGAAGGCAGGACTGATATGGATATCATGTTCGTGCCAAAAGAAAAGAAAGATTAAACTTTCTTTTCGATATATACAGTTTCAATAAAGACGGCTTCCACAGCGCCTTTGGAAAGATTGCGGATATTCTCGGGAATATCCTTTTTTTCCGTCGCGAAGGTACAGGTCACGGCATTGTCATAGCTGAGGTCACGGATCTCGGTGTTACGCCGCAGCCAGTTCTCCAATGTTCCGGACATATCATAGGGATAGGTCACCTGCCAGATATCCATCGGTACGGATTCCGTCTTCGGGGCATTGGCCAGGGCGGATGCCACACTGCCGGAATATGCCCGGATCAGACCGCCGGCGCCCAGCTTGACACCGCCGAAATAGCGGACAACACAGGCCACAACATCCGACAGACCGCTTTTACGGATGCTTTCCAGCATCGGAACACCGGCTGTGCCGGAAGGTTCCTTGTTGTCGGAGGAGCGCTGGATCATGTTGTTTTCCCCCAGCATGTAGGCAGTGCAGACATGCGAGGCGTCCGGATATTCCTTGCGGATCGTTTCAATATAGGCCCGTGCTTCTTCTTCGCTCATCGCCCGGTTGACACAGGCAATGAAGCGGGAGCGGTTGATGACGGTTTCTTCCCGGTATTCTTTTTCGAGTCTCATATAGAATAGGATAGCCTGTTTTTCCGCAACTGACAACTGAGCGGGAAGTCGGTATAATATGGAAAGTTGGAGGACAATTCTATGCGATTTGTTCAGGGAAATACGATACACGGATTCACCCTTAAAAAAGTCACCCATGTGGATGACTGTGACGGGGATCTGTATGAATTCATACATGATCAGACCGGGGCTGAAGTCTGCTGGCTGGACCGGGCTGATACAAATAAAACGTTCGCGATTGCGTTCAAGACACTGCCGCAGGACGATACCGGTGTCTTTCATATTCTCGAGCATTCGGTGCTGAACGGCTCGAAGAAATATCCTTTGCAGGAACCGTTTGTGGAGCTGCTCAAGGGCAGTCTGCAGACTTTTCTGAATGCCTTTACCTATCCGGACAAGACGGTATATCCGGTCGCTTCCCGCAATGACAAGGATTTCATGAATCTGATTTCCGTCTATATGGACGCAGTGTTCTGTCCGGCCATCTATGACAATCCGAATATCTTCTATCAGGAAGGCTGGCATTATGAGATCCGCGATCCTGAAGAGGAGGCGGTCTATAAAGGCGTTGTCCTGAATGAAATGAAGGGTGCGTTCTCTTCCGTTGACGAGATCCTGGTGGATACGTTCAACCGGGTTCTCTTCCCGGACAACTGCTATAAATATGTATCCGGCGGCGATCCGGCATATATCACGGATCTGTCCTATGAACAGGCACTGGCCACCCACCGGAAGTTTTATCATCCGTCCAATGCCAGAGTATTCCTGGACGGTACAATGGCTGTCGAAGACGTTCTGAAGTTCATGGATGAAGAGTACTTCTCAAAATATGAAAAAGAGGATCTGTCTTTCGTCATCCCGATGCAGAAGGAAGTCAAGGCGCAGAAATACGTCTGTGAATACGAGATTGACGCGAGTGAAAGCGAAAAGGACAAGACGCAGATCGCCATGGGCCGCATCGTTTCGACCTTTGACAATTATGAAAAGAACATTGCCTGGAGTGCCCTGGCTTCGATCCTTGTCTCCAGCAACGAATCGCCGTTAAAGAAGGTGATCCTGGACAAAGGTCTCGGCCAGGATGTGGAACTGGAGCTCTTTGACGGCATCCAGCAGCCCTGGGTCATTCTCAATGTCCGCAATACCAATGAAGAACACTATGACCAAGTCGTTCAGACGATTCTGGAAACAGCGGAAAAACTGGTCCGGGAAGGCCTGCCGCATGAGCAGATCACGGCTTCGCTGAACCAGATGGAATTCCGCTATAAGGAAAAGCGCGAACCGGCCGGCCTGATGTACGCGCAGCGCTCATTTGATGCCTGGCTGTATGACGGCGATCCATTGACTTATCTCTGCCTTGACAATATCTTTGAAGAACTGCGGCAGAAGACGGAAACAGGCTACTTTGAAGAACTGCTGAAAGAATTCCTGCTGGACGAAGAACATCTCTGCACGGTCGTGGCTGTTCCTTCCGGTAAACTCGCGGAAGCACGTCTGAATGCCGAAAGAGAAAAACTGCAGGCTGCTCGGGAAAGCTGGTCGGACGTGCAGAAGTATATCGATCTGAACCTGAAACTGGATGCCTGGCAGGAAGCCGGCGACAGTCCGGAAGTACTTGCCACATTGCCTAAACTGACACTGGATGATCTCAATGACATGCCGGAAGACGACCCGTTTGAAGAGAAGAAGATCCGCGGTGTGCCGGTGATCCTGCATCCGGCTGAGAAGTCGGGTATTGTCTATCTCAATCTTTATTTCAATCTGGCCGGTGTGCAGAGAGAATTTCTGCCTGCGCTTGGCTTATATGCCGGTATGTTCATGTCATTGCCGACAAAACAGAAAACCGTCGAACAGCTGCAGGAAGCAGTGCGCCGTGATCTTGGCGGTCTGAACGTCTTCCTGGACTCTTTCTCGATGAAGCAGGACAACAAGGCGGTATTGCCGCTGCTTGGTGTCAGCTGCTCAGTCCTTGAAAAGAATCTGGACAAGGCGATCGATCTGATCCTGGAAGTACTGCAGGAAACCGTCTTTGACAAAGAGCGGATCCTGCCATTGCTGAAGCAGAACAACGAAGACTTCCGGCAGGGTCTGATCATGAACGGTCATACCATGGCAATGCGGCGGGCCAGTGCCCATTTCAGTGCCGAGGGTGTCTTCCGTGAATATGTCGGCGGTATTTCGTCCGGTCTTCATGACCGTGATCTGGAAGCCCATTATGATGAGCGGATCGATGCCTTTATCAATGAATGTGAAATGTATTCGGATGTGCTGTTCGCATCTGACCGTCTGACGATCAGTATTACCGGTGAACATGAAGAACTTCTTGAAAATATGATTGAACGGCTGCATCGCTATGATGCCAATAGGGCATTGGTGCACTATCCGTTATTGAAGGAACCGAAGGAAGCCATCGTGATTCCGGCCGGTATCTCCTACAGTGCCATAGCCGGCAACCTGATCGATCACGGCGGTGAGTTCTCCGCCGGAATGCATGTCATTTCCCAGGCTCTGACCTATGACTATCTCTGGAGTGAAGTGCGCGTCAAGGGCGGTGCTTACGGAACCGGCTTCAGCGTCAACCCGAACGGCAACTGCGGAGCATATTCCTACCGTGATCCCGATCCGCTTGCCACTTTGGAAACCTTCGCGTCAATTCCGGAATATATCCGCACCTTTGGTGAAAGCCAGGATATTACCCAGCTGATTATCGGCACGATTGCGGCAACCGAGCCGTTACTTTCACCGGCTGCCAGGATCCGTCTATCGGATGCCAGATATTTCCGTCATGTGAGCTATGAAGACCGGCTGGCAAGCAGACAGCAGATCATTCAGATGAATGTCGATACGTTCCGCTCCTATGCCGATCTGTTTGAGCAGATCGAAAAAGATACAGCTGTATGTGTCATCGGCGCCAGGGAAACGATTGCCGAACTGCCGGAAGACTTCACGGAGATTAGAATCGATGATCAGGGTGAATAGTTTCCGGGCCGGAAACGAAGACCTGATCGTGCTGATCGGCGAAGAAGACAGCAATCTGCTGCCGCAGCTGAAGGAAAGCCTTCTGCTGATCGCGGTGGATGACTGGAACAGGGAGCTTTCCCCCTGGCCGGCTGAGAAAGTCTTCAAAAAAGGCGAGCCTTTCAGCGGTGAAGCGGAGGAAACGATAAAGGAACTAACAGAGATCCTGAAGCCATACCAGGGGAAATACCGGACCATGACGATTGCCGGTTATTCACTGGCCGGTCTGTTTGCCTTATACACATGCACAAAGACCGATCTGTTTGATCAATGTCTTTCCGCCTCCGGATCGTTATGGTTTCCCTGCTGGACAGAATATCTGAAAGAACATCCGCTGCATTGCCGTAAGGTATACCTGTCCCTGGGTGACAGCGAGAAGAATACCCGCAATCCTGTGATGGCGTCAGTGGAGGACAACACGAAGCAGAGCCGTGATCTGATCGCGGCGTATGCCGAAGTGATCCTGGAAATGAATCCCGGCAATCACTTCAATGATCCACCCGGCAGAATCTATAAAGGAATTCAGTGGCTGTATTGATGCGGCTTGAATTCCTTATTTAAATCTGTCATAATGAGAATAGTTCTCAATAAGGAGTGTTATGCAGAGGAGACATACGCGCCAGAAACAGATCATTCAGAAGATCATCGAAGGACCGGGAAAACACATGAAGGCCGAAGAAGTCATGGCCGTTTTAAAGCAGGAAGAGCCGGGCATCGGCATCGCGACTGTTTACCGGAATCTCAATCTTCTCTGTGAAGAAGGTGTCATTCAGAAGATCAATGAGCAGGGCCGCAGTTTCTATGACGGCAATCCCGCGCCGCATGACCATCTGTACTGCACATGCTGCGGAGAAATCTTTGACATTGTCGTATCTGAGATGAAAGATGTCGAAGAAAAAGCCGCAGCAGCGACGGGTGCTCTGATCTATTCGCATCACACAGCCTTTGAAGGAATCTGTCATAATTGTCGGAAAGACGAAGAGGAGAAAAAGCAATGGAATTAAAAGGATCAAAGACCGAAAAGAATCTGCAGGAAGCATTTGCCGGTGAAAGCCAGGCCCGCAACAAGTACACATATTTTGCTGAAAAAGCACGTGAGGAAGGTTACGAACAGATTGCCAACATCTTCCTTGAAACAGCCCGCAACGAACAGGAACATGCCAAGAAATGGTTCGAAGCTCTCCATGGCGGAGCTGTTCCGACAACAGCCGAGAATCTGCAGGCCGGTATCGACGGTGAAAACGGCGAATGGACCGACATGTATGTCAGAATGGCAGCCGAAGCACGTGAAGAAGGCTTCACCCGCATCGCCGCTCAGATGGACATGGTAGCCAAAGTCGAAAAGGAACATGAGGAAAGATACCAGAAGCTGCTGGATAACCTCAAAGCCGGCACTGTCTTCGCCAAGGAAGATAACGTCGTATGGCAGTGCGAGATCTGCGGTTTCACAGTAACCGGCAAGAAGGCGCCGAAGATGTGCCCGCTGTGCGGATACAAAGAGTCATTCTTCGAAATCAAGAAGGAAAACTACTAAGAAGCAGGAAACAGCTGTGAATACGAAATCACGGCTGTTTTTTCTGTTAGAATGACAGTGATAAAAACGAAAGAGGATATCTATGAAAGCTGGCACGTCGGTGATTTTTCTGCCCTGCCGTGACATTGAAAAGACACGGCATTTCTATCATGAGATACTCGGGCTCCCGATTGAGCAGAAACAGGGAGATAACCTGTATATCTTCGATACCGGATATGGCTACTGGGGCTTTGTGCAGTACCATGACGGCCGCTCGCCGCTGAGCGGACCGCAGGGCGTCTGTCTTTCTCTGAATCTGAAAGACGATCAGGCCGTGCTGCAGCACTACGAAGAACTGAAGGATTGCTGTGAAGTGTTCCGGGAGCCTTTGAAACATCAGGATTTTCCCGTCTTTTCCTTCTTCCTGAAGGATCCGGACGGCTATCTGGTGGAATATCAGAATGTCTGGGAAGTCTGAGTGTACAGACTTCTTTTTTTATGGCGGTGTGGTACACTTATCGTTGTTTATGGGAGATAGTTTATGTTCGCTGAAATCATTGATAAGATAGATTCGTTTGTCTGGGGGTGGCCGCTGATCCTGCTGCTGTTCGGGACACATATCTTTATGACCGTCCGCACCGGCTTTATTCAGAAAGATATTTTCAAGGCAATCAAAATGTCAGTGACAAAAGACGAGAATGCCGAGGGGGATGTTTCCCAGTTCGGAGCTCTGACAACCGCGCTTTCTTCGACGATCGGCACCGGCAATATCATCGGCGTCGGAACGGCAATTGCCCTGGGCGGTCCGGGAGCCATTCTCTGGATGTGGCTGACCGGTATCTTCGGCATTGCCACGAAGTACGCGGAAAACCTGATTGCCGTCAAATACCGTGTCCGTTCGGAAAACGGAACGATGATCGGCGGCGCCATGTATGCCCTGGACAGGGGACTGAACATGCGCTGGCTGGGTATTGTCTTCGCGCTTCTGGCATCGGTATGCGCCTTTGGCATCGGCAATATGGTCCAGGCGAATGCCGTCGTGACCAATATCACGCAGAACTTCAATATTTCGCCGCTGCCGGTGGCTATTGTTCTGACGGCGGTTGTCGCGCTTGTCATTCTCGGCGGCATCAAATCCATTACCAGAGTGGCGGAGAAACTGGTGCCGTTTATGGCTCTGTTCTATTTTCTCGGCTGTCTCTGGATCCTGTTCGTCAATGCGGATGTCCTGCCGGAGACAATTTCCCTGATTCTGACTTCGGCTTTCTCGCCGAAATCAATTGCCGGCGGCTTTGTCGGGGTAAGTGTCGCAGTTGCCTGCCGTTATGGTTTTGCCAGAGGTCTGTTCTCGAATGAAGCGGGTATGGGTTCGGCTCCGCTGGTCGGCGCCGCTGCCCAGACGGCCAATCCGAAGCGCCAGGCTCTGGTTTCCATGACCGGTGTTTTCTGGGATACCGTCGTGATCTGTCTGATGAGCGGTCTGGTCATGGTCTCCAGCATCATCAAATATCCTGCTGTTGACGGACTGAGCGGCGACGGTGCCCTTGTTGCGACCGGTGCTTTCTCTGTCATTCCCTATGTTGGTGTGCCGGTACTGGTTTTCGGTCTGATCACCTTTGCCTTCTCGACGATTCTCGGCTGGTATTACTATGGTGAAAGAGCCTGCGTCTATCTGTTTGGCGAAAAAGCGATCAAACCTTATAAGATTCTGTGGGTCATCTTCGTTCTTGTCGGATCCCTGGTGGAACTCAACGTCGTCTGGAACATCGCCGATATTCTCAACGGTCTGATGGCGATTCCGAACATCATTGCGATATTGTTGCTGCATAAGGTCATTGCCAATGAGACAGAGAAATACAGCGGTGAACATATCACCGATATTGATACGGAAGAAATCCCGACCGTGCAGAATGCGGACAAAGGAATATTGGCATAAAGGAGTATCTTCGGATATTCCTTTTTTCATCTCTTCTGCCTCAGATGCGAAGAAGTCTGTTTTCGTATATAATAGGTAACATGAACAACAATGAGATGAAGAAATTTACAATTATTACAAGACCGGATCCGGTATCAGCCGAGCTGGGACGCACAGCTGAGACGGAATTGCAGGAACATGGCTATATCCGGGATGACAGCTGTCCCGATACCGTTTTCGTCATCGGTGGTGACGGCACATATATTCACGCCGTGCACGAAATCCTTCGCAAGGTGGGAAAACACTTTGCCAACGTCCGTTTTTACGGCATTCATACCGGCACCCTGGGTTTTTATACCGACTACCGGGATACCGATTACCGGGAATTCATGGATGCTTTCCTGAATGATCAGCTGAAAGAAAAAAGATACCGTCTGCTGCAGATGACAGCTGAGGGTATGAAGCACCATGCCATCAACGAAGTACGTATCGAAAATCCCAACCGGACCCAGATCATTGACGTCTGGATCAACGGCGAGAAGTTTGAGACGCTGCGCGGCAGCGGCGTCTGTGTCTGCACACAGCTTGGCTCGTCTGCGTTCAACCGCTCCCTGGGCGGCGCGGTGATCCAGGAAGGCCTGGACTTTATCGAACTGACGGAAATGAGCGTCATTCATCACAGTCTGTTCCGTTCCCTGCAGTCTTCGATCATTCTGAAGCCGGACACCGTCATTGAATTCCGTTCCGAGAATTTCAAAGGCGCGATCCTGGCCTGTGATCAGGATATTTATCCGCTGGATGATCTGCATCATATTACGGTTTCTTCCGCCAAGGACATCAACGTCAGAGTCTTGAGCGGCCGGGAGGTATCCTATTTCCATCGTCTCAAGACACTGTTCTGAAAGAGTAGGTAGTTATGCGCACCTGGCAGTCTTTTTATGAAATACTGAAGTTTCCGCTCTGTGTGATCTTTTTTGCGGTATGTCTGATCGGCACCGGCAATCTGATGACCAATTCGGTCTATGGCGTCGCCGGCCTTTTTGACAATGAAACCGTGATCTCACTGGGCGAACTGCTGATCAAGATCGGCCAGTTCATGGTGGTCAATTTTCCGCTGCTGTTTATCGTCCGTCTCTGTACGAGACGCGGCGGTTCAGCGGCGACAATTCTTTCCGCTCTGTGCGGCTATGTGGCATATCTTTCCACGACGATGTTCTTCGCCAATCCGAATCTGCCATCGACTGCCTACAGCAGTATTCTCGGCCTGAGTCTGAATCGGACCAATATCGTTTCCCTGGTCGGCTCGACCCATTATCCCCTGCAGACAGGTGTCGTTGCGACAGTCATCGTTTCGGCGATCACCTTATGGTCATTCAGCAGCACCCGCAAGAAGACGGAATACGGCTTCTTCTCCTTTGTCTCAAAGGAAATGGCCTGTGTCATCCGCACTGTCTTCTTCTGTATTGTGGCCGGTATGCTGGTGTCGTATCTTTGGCCGCTGGCTGTGACATTCATCCAGCGGGTGGTGCATTTTATCGCTGTGGATACAAACAACCCGATCAATCTGGCATTGTATGGAATCTCTGAAAGAATTCTTGGTATCATGGGTCTTGGCACAATGATCCGTCAGCCGTTCTGGTATGAAATGAGCGGCGGCTCCTGGGTCAATGCGGCCGGTATCTCTGTTTCCGGTGACGTGAATATCTGGACCGCGCAGCTTTCCGCCAATGCGGTGACCGGCATGGCAGGCCGCTTCTTCACACCGTATTACATTCTGAATATCTTCGCGATGCCGGCTGTCATCTGGGCCGCCTTCACGCTGGATACCAACCCGATGGAAAAGCGCCGGATGATCCTTCTGAGTATTCTCGGCACGCTGGCTTCCCTGCTTTGGGGAACATTACTGCCGCTGGAACTTCTGCTGGTATTCCTGTGTCCGCTTCTGTTTGTCTTCCATGTCGCGTATACCGGCATTCTCTATATGGTTCTGCAGTCACTGCATATCTATCTGGGCTATCAGGCATTGGATACCCTGACCCTTACGGCAAGACCGGGTTCTCTGCCGGAGTTTATCAGCTATCTGCAGTATCCGGCCCTGGCCAGAAGCCTGATCGGGGTCGCGATTGCCGGCATTATCACTGGCCTGCTGTATTTCCTGACGACCCGGGCGTATTTCCGCTTCATGGCCATGGATCTCTTCAAGATCGGCAGTAAGGATCTGGTCATCAACGCCGTCGTCAAAGCAGCCGGCGGCATTGAGAACATCAAGATGACACACTCTTCCATCGCCAAACTGACACTCAGTGTCTATGATCCGACCAAGGTCGACCTGCAGAGACTGAAGCGGCTGGGTTCCTATCGGACCTACGAAAACCGGGCTGGTTTCAATATCTGTTTCGGCGCGCCAAGCACGATGATCCGCCAGGGTATTGACAGTGCTATGCGCGATGCGGTCAGAGAAGTCAATCAACTTTGAGAGCTGTGGAAACACAGCTTTTCGTTTGCGTATTACAATGAAGGTATGATCCAGCTGAAAGACATCACGGACAGCCATCTGCAGGACATCAGCGAAGCCTTCGCAGATGCGTTTCTTGCCGAAGAGGGTGTCGTTTCCCATAGTCTGAAGAAGAATGACGCCTATCAGTATTTTTATCTGACCCTGGGGGAATTTGTGAAATGCGGCTGTCTGTATACGACATCGAAAAATGAAGAAGGTTATATCGTCTTTTACCGCAAGGACAAAGGACTGCCATGGTATCGGGAGCTGCTTTTGACCTGGCGGTATTTCATGCGTCTTTCCCTGGAAGGCTTGCAGAAGATGCTGTTGTGCCGCAACGGCTGGGTGGACTATCCGGTATATCATGCCCGGACGGTGGATTTCGTCGATGTCTGTCTGGTCTGTGTCCGCCGGGAATACCAGCATCAGGGCTATCTGAAAAAGCTGCTGGCGGAACCGTTCAGGATCGCAGACGAGAATGACATTCCGGTGATCCTGGATACGGATTCGGAAGTCAAGGCAATGAAATATCAGGCCTGCGGCATGGAAATTGAAAAGGATGAGATCCTGAAGAGCGGGATCCATATGTATACTATGATCAGACGGAGGGGACAATCATGAAAAAACTGGTGATCCGCGCTGACGATATCGGCTATAGTGAAGCGGTCAATTATGGAATCTACAAAGCAGTAAAAGACGGACTGGTCAGAAGTGCCGGTCTGATGCCGAATATGCCGTATGCGAAACATGGCATTGACCTGTTAAAGGAATTCGATATCGCCCTTGGCCAGCATACAAATATGTGTCTTGGCAAACCGTGTGCCGATCCGGCATTGATTCCTTCTCTGCTGGATGAAAACGGCAATCTGAAGTCTTCTAAGATGTATCGTGAAGCATTTCAGAAGGGTGAGGAGTTCATTACCGTTGAAGAAGCGGTGATCGAGATCGAAGCCCAGTATGAAAGATTTAAAGAACTGAGCGGCCGGGAACCGGATTACTTTGAGGCGCACGCTGTCATGAGCAAAAACCTGTTTGCGGCACTGTCAATTGTCGCAAAGAAGTATAATCTGCCGGAACAGAAGGTTCGCTTTGACGGACAGCCGACGACCTTCAATGACAAGCCGGTCCGTATCCTGCCGATGGGTTCCATGTCGCCGGACTATGACGCATACCAGTGTTTGAAAGACGGGGTGCTGAATGTTGCAGGAGAAGACATGCCGAGCATCGCGGTTATGCATCCGGGCTATCTGGATGCCTATCTGCTGAACAACTCTTCATTGACGGTCAACCGCACGAAAGAAGTCGAAATGCTGTGTGATCCCACGATGCGCAGCTGGCTCCTTGAACATGACGTGGAACTGGTTGACTACCGTGACATCCGATAAACCGGGAGATATAGAATGGAACGCATCGAAGCTTTTGAAAAAATGCTGGCCGACCTGCAGGAACAGGCTGAAGCAGAGAATCAGAAAATGGCCGAACTGAAAGCGGCTGGAAAAGAGAAGACCGCGACATACCGTCAGTATTTCGGCAACCGGCTGTTCTATAAAAAGATGCTGGACCTGTATAGGAAATACGGACTGATATAGATAAATAGAAAGAAGGCAGAGTATGTTTTATTGGGGAAACAGTGTATCAAGCATGCAGACGGAAGGCGGCTGGAACGAAGGCGGAAAATCACTTTCTGTCTATGATATTGTCGAGCCGGCGGAAAACCGCAGTGACTGGCATTTTGCCAATGACAATTATCATCATTATGAAGAAGATCTTGATCTGATGAAGGATCTCGGTATGAATATGTACCGTATCCAGATTTCCTGGTCCAGATGTGTTAAGGACGGCTGCGGCGAGTTCAACGAAGAAGGTTTCGCATACTATGACAAATTGTTAGATGCGATGATCGAAAGAGGTCTCGAACCGATGGTATGTCTGTATCATTTTGATATGCCATTATATCTGGCAGAGAAATATAACGGCTTCCTTTCCAGAGAAGTCGTGGATTACTTTGTCCGCTTCAGCAAGGAAGTCATCGACCGTTTTGCCCATAAGGTGCATTACTGGCTGACGTTCAACGAACAGAACCTGTACTGGAATCCCGATATCGCATTCCGGATCGCCGGCTATCTGAATGGTGAGAAGACAGAAGACGAACTGTATCAGATCGGACATCATGTCATGGTTGCCCATGTCAAAGTCGTTCAGTACCTCCATGAACATACCGATGCTAAAATTGGCGGGATGCTTGCCTATGCGGAAACCTATCCGGCCACCTGTGATCCGAAAGATATCCAGGCAGCCAGAAAAGCGGATGAATTCCTGAATCACACTCTGCTGGATGTCTATGCCAGAGGTGAATACTCCCGGGAAATGATGCAGTGGGTGAAATACAAAGGAATTGACATGGATTTCAGAGAAGAGGATCTGAAACTGTTCAAGGAACATACAGAAGACTATATTGCCTTCTCTTATTACAGTTCAACGACAGTCAGTGCCAAAGACATTCCGGATAACACGACACCGAACTATTACCTGCATTATGGCAAAAAGGACAATCCGTATCTGGATACGACCGAATGGAACTGGCAGATCGATCCGGATGGTTTCCGGGATGTGCTGAACAAGATCTATCAGAAGTACCATATGCCTGTCTTCCCGATTGAAAACGGTATTGGTGTGCAGGAAGAATGGGACGGTGTCCATGAGATCGAAGACGATTACCGCATTGACTATCACCGCCGTCATATTCAGGCCATGAAGGATGCCATGAACATTGACGGTGTGGAAGTACTTGGCTACCTGGGCTGGGGACTGATCGATATCCTTTCTTCCCAGGGTGACATGCGCAAGCGTTATGGTGTTGTCTATGTCAACCGTACCAACCATGACTTAAGAGACATGAAGAGAGTGCCGAAGAAGAGCTATCACTGGCTGAAGAAAGTGATTGCTTCAAACGGAGAAGAATTGTAAGCCGGATCATGAGATCCGGTTTTTAAGTAGAATAAGAACACTTAAAATAGACAACAAAAAAGGTATCTTTTAAAATGAAAGTTGATAAAGCAATCAGGTTCTGAGGTTGCTGGATGCGGAACACTATCTGGAAGGAGATCATGGCATGAGAAAACAGTTAAAGGCATTGATGGCACTGTTTGCAGCATTTTTATTATGTATTTCAGTATTGCCGGTTATGGCAGAAGGAAGCGCGGATGATCCGGCAGCCTTACCGACTGACGGAGCAACCCCTGTGGAACCAGATTCTTATTATGTACTGACAATACAGGAATTAAGAACTTTGTTGAAGGATTCGTATCCTGGGGATGTGAATACTCTGGATATGGACTCCTTGCATATTGATTATCCTGTATTTATGGAGGATGTTGAAAACTTAAAAGATGCTGATCAAGTCGTAGTAAAAACAACAGAAAGCAGTAATGTCACAGACGGAACTCTAACAATTACGATTTCTGATGGCAACGTATATAGTTTTGGAGTGAAATTCAACTCTCTTCAGAATCAAGATGACGACCAAGGGGATGAAACCGGCAACAACGACGGTCAAAGCGATGAACCCGATGGTAACGACGACTCGAGCAGCAATGGTAGTCAAGAAAGCGTAAATGACCCGGCAGCCTGGCCAACCGGCGAAACTCCTTTTCAAGCAGATAGCTATTATGTTTTGACAATACAGGAATTACTGGATATGTGGAAGAATGCATACCCAGAAATTTCGAATTCGCTGGCTATGGACTCTCTGGATATTCTTTTTCCTTCGTTTTTGCAGGAATACAGTAGAGATGCAGATAAATTGGTTGTACATACAGCAACAAACAGTGAGTCCACAGAGGGAGAAATAACTTTTACTGATAACTCTACTCAATCACAGTACTCGTTAACAGTATATTTCAGTTCTTCCGGAAATCTGGGCGACCAAGGCAATAATGAAAGTGATAAAAATGTAACACTGGCAACTCTTGAAAGTTACACAATGTCTGCAAGCAGCAATGAATCTTCGTTAACCAAAACTAACGGAACAGCATTGAATGAGCAAAGCCAGAAACTGTACGAAATTCTGAAAGCAAGAATTATCAAAATTGCCAAAGGTGAGGAAAGTTCAGCAACTATCACAGTGCCTGTAACTGAGTTTGGTGTGAAAACGGAATATACTGATGCGGATCTGGGAATTCAGATTTACAACCCTGAGACAGGCACATTTAATAGCGAACAGGTTGCACAGATAATCAGAGCCCAGTTTACATTTGATTTTGCGGCAGTTATGGAAAGACTTCGTCAGGACATGCCGTTTGAACTGTACTGGAATTATGCAACAACAGGTGTTCCGAACAGGGAACAAGGTCCGGGAATTGGGTGCTCTTATAATGGCGAAGGACATGCGACGATTAAAGGTGATTATACTTTCGAATTGGCAGTTGAATCCAAATACAGAGCTGAAGATGCATATACTGTCGACACAAGCAAGTTAAGTGTTATTTACAGCACATCATCAACGACTGCTCAAGGGGTTGTTAATGACGCAGCAGATATGTCAGACTATGAAAAACTGGTATATTACAAAGATTGGATCTGTGGACAGGTAACATATGACACTGAATCAGCAAGTAACAGCGCAACAAAAACTGACAGAGGCGCCTGGAATCTCGTAAATGTATTCGATTCTCTTAATACCACAAATGTTGTATGTGAAGGATATGCTGAGGCATTCCAGTATCTGTGCGATCTGACAACTTTCAACAGTCCGCTTGTCAAGGCTTATTGTGTCAGTGGCACAATGACAGGTGGTACCGGTGCGGGACCGCATAAATGGAACGTTGTCAGAATGCCGGATGGTAATAACTATGTGGCAGATATAACTGTTTCGGACCATGACGATCAACGCATGTATGAATTTATGAAAGACAAGGTTTTCCTAGCCGGAGCAGAGGGTGACAGTAACGAATATGTAATCAGTTGGCCGAAAGAATCCAGAACAGATGGCAATACGACAATAACGTATCCAGATGGCACAATTCGATACAGATATAATGACAATACAAAAACATATTACAGCGACGAGGAACGAACCGTATCTGAAACAGCATATAATCCATCAGCTGTATATCCGGAAAGTATTGAACTGAATTATACAGAATTAGAAAGAGCCCTCGGCGGAACAGTCCAGCTGACAGCAACAGTGAATCCTTCCGGAGCAGACCAGAATGTCATATGGAACAGCAGCGATGAAAGCGTTGCAACAGTAGACGAGAATGGTAAAGTCACTGTTGTTGGAACAGGAACAGCAGACATTACAGCTATATCAACTTCAAATCCGGAAATCTCCACAACCTGCAAACTGACGGCAATTAATGCAATTACGGCTCGCAGTGCATCCCTGATTCTGGAAGGTAACATTGGTGTACGTTTCAAAATGGTAGTACCAGATCCGGAAAATACTACACTGGAGATTACTATAGATATGGAAGCTCCGAAAGAGGATATACATAAAACAATGACTGCTTCGCAGGGGAGAAAGGAAGTAGTGAATGGTGAAGTGCAGTATTGTTTTGACGTATTTGTTAACGCCAAGCAGATGAACGATAAAATTGTATTAAAATTCAAAGATGCAGCCGGAAATACGATTCAGGTATCTAATAGCGATGGAGAGATCGTTCAACCAATATATTCTGTAGATACGTATTTTAAACACATGATGTCAACAGACAACCAAAAGCTGAAAAAGTTGATTGAAGCAATGAGAGTTTATGGTGACTGTGCGCAAGTGAATTTTAATTATCGTGTTGGTGAAGCAACAAGTACGAATATTCCGGAAGTTGATACAACTAAGCTGAAACAGGCAACCCAGGAAGGAGAAGATTTACCAGGTCTGGAAATCGAATCTTGTACACTGGTACTTGAATCTGAAACAACGGTTAGATATGTATTGAACGTTACAGGCGATAACAGTGTTATAGACAGATACACATATGAACTCGACGGACGTACAGTAACTCCGAAATATGTTGACAATGAATGGCGTATTGAAGCGACCAATATTTATGCGCAGGATTTGGATGAAGTACATCGGTTAAAAGTCAGCAAAGATGAAGATCATAAAGTAACGTATATATACGGGCCTGAATCATACTGGTATAATAAGTTAACAGATTCAAATAGCACCGAAAGTCTACAGAATCTCTGCAAAGCCATGTATTGGTACAATCAGGCAGCGAACGCTTATTTCGAAGGAGAATAAGATGAAAGAATATGTTAACGCAGAAATGGAAATCATCCTGATTCAGACAGAAGATATCATAGTGACTAGTAATACTCCTCTTGATGAGGATTACAAACCATTTGGCTGAGAAAGACAGGAGTTCCTTTTAGGAACTCTTTGTCTTTGTGGGTATGAAGAAAGTAATATGAAAAAACGGAAATTAAAAAAAGGCGTTATATGGGTATTGCTGGCAGTTGTACTGTTGCTTACAAGTTTGCTTATATATATCAGCCTGCAAAAAAAGGATAATGCTGAAACAGAACCGGAAGCGAAGCAGTCAGTTTCTGAAATTCAGGACACTAAAAAGATAGAAAAAGATAACACGGAGACTACAGCAGATCCAGACAGTCCTACAGATCCAAATCCTTTTCCTGCTCAGCAAAATGATTCAGAGAACAATGGGAATGGAAATGTGAACAGCAATCCTGCAGAAGTCAATCATACGCAGACGCAGGAATCTGGAAACAGTCAGGAACAGCCTCAGGAACAGGCACAAGTGCAACAATCAGATGAAGATGTATTGGAAGCGGACAAAGATCCGTTCGGGGACTGACACAGTAATGTGATTCAAATGCTGTTAAGACATATTGTGAAGATATTCATGATATGTCTTTTTTCAATAATCGGTCGATTATGTGTATTCGTTTTATTCTTGCAACGCAGAGTGGTATGCATGACAATACATATGGACCAATATAAATACAAGTAACATAGAAAAACTGTATAGTAATATAAGAAAACGACAGAATATGGATAAATGCATTAAGCTGGCTGATACTGTTGTTCTTGTAGAACATATGTCCGACAGCCTTTATGAAAAAGCAAAGAAATATGAATGCTCTGAGGAGCCTGCTTTCTGCGTGGATATTAACAGTCTGGACCTGGAAGAGGAACGGAATTATTTTGTATCACGGAATGGCAACGAGTCTGAAACTGTCAGTCATAACCTGCTGGAGTTTTCCGCGTTGTTGAGAGCAGTTGCGGAAAATCTGATCGATTATGATACCGTTCTGTTTCATGGTTCGGCAGTATGTATGGATGGACAGGTGTATCTGTTCTGCGCGGACAGCGGCACCGGTAAGAGTACACATGCACGGATGTGGCGGGAATGCTTTGGTGACAGAGTGGTTATGATCAATGATGACAAGCCGCTGATCAGAATCGATGAAACCGGCATTGTCTGTTATGGCAGTCCATGGTCAGGCAAACATCATCTGGATACAAATACCAGTGCACCAGTAAAAGCCGTATGTATTCTCGGCCGTGATACGGTGAATCATATAGAAATGATTGATAAAGATATGGCGATGCAATATCTGTTAAAATACAGTTATCGTAGCAAGGATCCATTACGGATTGCCAGGAGTCTGGCGATGCTGGATCAGCTGGCAAAGAAGGTTCCGATGTATGCCCTGGGATGTAATATATCCCATGAAGCAGCCATTACAGCGTATGAAGGAATGCAGGAGGATTTATGAAACTGAAGAAAGAGTTTGTGACATATGATACAGACGGAAAACAGATCATGGTTTCTGTTGATACAAAACGGTTTTCCGGAATGGTTAAAAGCAATGAAACTGCCGCCTTCATCATTAACTGTCTGAAAGAAGAAACCGATGCGGACAGTATCGTTGAAAAGATGTTGCAGGAATATGATGCACCAAGAGAAGTGATCGCAAAAGATGTTCAGAAAGTGATAGATACATTGAAGGAAATCGGAGCACTGGATGCCTGAAACATTGTCTTTTGAGGAAATCATAGAGAAAGACGGATATCTGGTTTACACGAACAAGGGATACAGTATGTATCCGATGCTTCGCCAGCATAAAGATCTGCTGGTCATTTCCAGAAAGCCGGAAGGAAGACTGAAGAAGAACGATGTCGTGCTTTTCAAGCGCAACGGAAAATATATCCTGCATCGTATCGTGCGAGTGAACGAGAACAGTTATGATATCGCCGGCGATCATAACTGGTGGGAAGAAAAGGATGTAAAGGAAGAAGAAATCATCGGCGTACTTACTTCTTTTGTCAGAGACGGTAAGAAGATACCGGTAGATGACAAAAGGTATAAAGCATATATCACTTTATGGTGCGGTATATTACGTCCGGTAAGAAACGAACTCATCAGAGCTAAAGCAATGATCAGAAGAAAGATTCGTCATGAATGAAACAGCCTTAAAATGGTTATGGAACAAAACAAAGCCCCAGCATGTCAGAATGTATATTCTGGCGGTTGGGGATATTTGTATTTCTCTGCTTGGTGTCTGGTTTGCTTTACTGACAAAGGAACTGATTGATTCTGCGACAGTCAATGATGGTCAGTTTGTCAGATATGCAGTATTACTGACGGTTGCGGTATGTTTACAGTATCTGATCCGGGTTGCAATCAATTATCTGGATGAAGCAATCATTACAAGAGTTTCTCTGCAGTTAAGAAGCTATGTACTGAAAAACCTGATCCGGAAAGACTATGCCAGCGTCAGGAAACTGCACAGCGGGGAATGGATCAACCGGATGTTTTCGGATGTGAAGATCATCGCGGCTGGTTTTACCCGTATCATTCCTTCTGCCATCGGCATGGCTGTGCGTCTGCTGGCTGTCTGTATTGCCCTGATGTTTCTTGAGCCTCTGTTTGCCGGTATCTATCTGATCATTGGCATTGCCATGATATTCTTTATCAGTATTCTGAGAAGAAGAGTGAAAGTCCTGCACAAGGATGCCCAGACAAAAGAAGACAAAATGCATTCCCTGTTCCAGGAAGTCACAGAAAAGATCCTGATCACCAAGGTGTTTGACGCGAAAAACTATCTGACGGGGAAGACTGACAACGCCCAGGAGGCTTACCGGGCGGCCAGAATGAAACGGCAGGCATATGTCGTCAGTGCGAATTCGGCATTTTCCATGACGTTCCGGTTAGGTTATGTTCTGGCGCTGATCTATGGCGGCCGGAATCTGTTATATGGTCTGACGACATATGGCACGTTGATGGCTGTGCTGCAGCTTGTCAATCAGATTCAGGCGCCGGTTGCTCAGCTGTCCGGTGTGCTGACAAGAGTCTATGAAGTGACAGCCAGTACAGAGCGGATCATTGAAGCGGAAACATATGCGGATGATACTGTATGCAAAGAAGACAATATGACCTTTTCCAGATGTGTCTTCGATGACGTTTCTTTCCGCTATAACCGGGAAAATGTGCTGGATCATGTATCGTTTGAGATCAATAACAGAGACGTCATTGCCCTGACGGGTATTTCGGGAAGCGGAAAAAGTACGATATTCCTGTTGATGATGGGTATTTATCCGGTACAGGAAGGCAATGTGAATATCTATGACGAAACCGGTGAGCGATACAGCAAGCACCCAAGATCACTGTTTGCCTATGTGCCGCAGGGCAATTGTCTGTTCTCCGGTACGATTGCCGAAAACATTGCCCTGAGTGATACATACAGCGAAGACAAAGTAACTGAAGCATTAAGTGTTGCCGCAGAGGATTTCATAAAGGATTTACCCGAAGGAATTCGTACGGTACTGGGTGAGAACGGAGCCGGCCTGTCAGAAGGACAGATGCAGAGAATTGCCATTGCCCGGGCTGTTTATTATGACGCACCGGTGCTTCTGCTCGATGAGGCGACCAGTGCCCTGGACGAAAAGACAGAGATGGAAGTATTGCGGAACCTGAAGAATCTGAAAGATAAGACGATTCTGATCGTCACCCACAGAAAAGCAGCACTTTCCATCTGCACAAGACAGCTTGATCTGAAAGACGGAAGGATAACGGAATAACATGGACAAAACATTGACCGGACAGTATACCGTACATCTGATCTGTTCCCTGTTAAAGGGAGAGATTCCCCAGAATAAACCGGAACAGATTACTTTTGAAGACATCTATCGGATGGCGGTCTTTCATAATGTCACGGTAATGGCTCTTGCGGCAATTAAAAAGACAGAGCAGGAAATAGACCCTGCGTTGAAAGAGAAGTGGGAAAGGAGAGCGGAACTGGCTTCCGCTCAGAGTGTCGTGCAGCTTCATGAACGGGATATGATCTATCAACTGTTCGAGGAACATCAGATTCCTTATCTGCCATTAAAAGGCTGTATCGTCAAAGAAATGTATCCGGATCCTAAATACCGGCAGATGGCAGATCTCGATATCCTTGTTCACGAAGAAGACAATGCGAAAGTAAAGACTGTTTTGGAAGATGCGGGATATACTTGCAAATACTTCGGACAGGAAGTTCATGATGTTTATGAAAAGAAACCATTCATGGACATCGAAGTCCATTATCGATTGCTGACTGATATCCATTTTGTGAAATATGAATGGGCACAGGAGTATATGCAGTTCTTTGTCGAGCCCTGGCAGAAAGCGGAGCATGGTGATTCATATCGGTATCATTTCAGTGACAGTGATTTCTATCTCTATATGCTTGTCCATCTTGCCAAGCATTACAGTGGTTCCGGATCCGGTATCCGGCAGTTCCTGGATGTCTATTATCTGATGAAGAATCTAAGTATAGACAGACAGTATGTGGATGAACAACTGGAACTGTATGGCCTGAAGGATTTCTGTAAAACAGCAGAAAAGATGGTACTGGCATGGTTTGGCGAAGCGGAAGCCGATGAACATACCACTGAACTGGAACAGGATGTCTTTTCTTCCGGCAGTTATGGAACTTCGGAAAGAAGTATCCGGCATGAGATCGAAAAATACCAAAGCAGTCAGAAGAAACAGAATTATTATTTCCACTATATTAAAAAAAGACTGTTTCCCAGCCTGGAGGTTATGAGAGTCAGCCGTCCGGTTTTAAGAAAATATCCGGTATTATTACCGGCGTTCTGGCTGGGACGTATCCTTACCAGAGGCATCATAACGATTCCCAGACAGGTGAAACGATTAAGACTCGTCAGGAAAGTATTGAAAGACAGTCAGAAGAACCCTGAGAAACGGACAGAAGAATAATTCTTCCGGCCCTTGTTACAGTTCAGACCCTGACCGCATGAGGAACAGAAAAAAGGCGCTTTGAAGATGTACTGCCAAAACTGCAGCACTGATCTCAGTGCCTTTTTAATACT